>JBFFQB010000008.1:0-53924 GCA_041573795.1 Anaerolineales bacterium | reverse complement strand
GGGTGGAATCTTGCTGGCACTTTTAGGAGGCTTGATATTCTTCGGTTGGAGGATCGAGATTAATCAAATTCGTCCGGTGTTATTGAGCTTGCTAGGTGTATTGATGATCTCACTATACGGTTTGCTGGCGCGTGGTATGACCCGTGATGGTCGCATCGACCCAATTTCATTAACAGCGATACCTATGGGTTTCGGAAGCTTGTTGTTGCTGTTCCTAATCTGGCCCCTGCCACAACTGTCCTGGAATGCTATCGCCATCCTGGCCTGGCTAACATTGGTTAATAGCGCCATGGCCTTCGTCCTTTGGAATAATGCCTTGAAACACATGCAAGCCTTTGAGATCAGTATCACAGGAAACCTGATGCCGATCGGAACTGCCATTTTAGCACCCATCTTTCTCGGGGAATCCGTCTCTAGCATGGCCTGGTTGGGGATGGTACTCTCATTGATCGGGGTTATCCTGGTAGGTCTTGGTGGTAGGTCAGCGGCGGTCAAAGGTCAGTTGATTTAGGCCGAGAATGCAGATTGTACAGCTGGAGGTTGTTCATCGAGATGTCCACATCAACGCTGCCATTCAAGCTGGAGGATGACATTTCATTAGACTCAGGTAGCTATAAACCCGTTCCGCCCAACCCCTCAGGATTGCGGATGGGATGGTTGCTTTTCGGCATCTCTGCCCTGGCAGGGGTATATATGGCTATCTTCCAGGTTGATATCCCCACGATCTACTGGATCGCTTCTGGTGTTTTACTCGTGGTGGCGTTGGCGATAAGCTTGAGCCAATGGCTTGAAGGCCGCACCGTCATCACTGTGATGCATGATGGTATCCAGTTTCAGTCACCATTAAGGAAACTGAAATTACGCTGGTCGGAGATCGACGAGCTCTGGTGTGGGAAAATTCAGGGCGGATGGCGATTCATGGTCTCAGGTTTACAGGCGGCATTCCGCTTTCAGTCCCTGATCGTGCTACGCTCTGGCACGGGCAAGCAGGTGAGGAGCGGCTTCGAAGGGGGTCAAAAGATTGCGCATCATATATTTCGGTCAGCTGGCTTAAGTCACCAAGAACAGCAGGATGACATCTGGATTTTTCGGCGGCCAAACGCTTCTGTGGTTGAAGGTGATGGTGTGTTAAGATAACCTCCGCATGTTAATCGGTATGGAGGCATGTAATTGCGTGGATAATTTATCCGAAGAGGTGTGCCATGGCTGGAAAAATGTCCGTTGATGATCAAGTCGCTTTGTTAATGCAAGGCGCAGAATATGGTGATGATCAACTAAAAAAAGCCATGCAAGATGAATTGAGGCACCGTTTGCTTGAATCAGAAAAAAGCGGGAGCCCATTACGCGTGTACTGTGGGTACGACCCCACCTCACCGGATCTCCATCTCGGACATACCGTGACCATGCGCAAGCTGCGTCAATTCCAGGATCTCGGCCATGATGTGACCTTTGTGATCGGTTCTTTTACGGCGTTAGTTGGTGATCCCTCGGATAAAGCTGGCGCGCGACCGCGCTTGACCCGGGAACAGATTACCGAGTACGCCGATACCTACACCTCACAGGCATTTAAAATCCTCGACCCTGCACGTACAACTGTTCGCTTCAATGATGAATGGCTGGCAGAGGTCAGCTTGGAACAATTTGTAGAATTGGCATCGAATTTCACAGTGCAGCAATTCCTGGCCAGAGATAATTTCTCGAAGCGTTATGAGGCCGGAAATCCAATCTGGGTGCATGAGCTTTTTTATGCGCTCCTGCAAGGTTATGATGCTGCAGTCCTTGAGGCCGATGTCCAATTGGGCGCAACCGAACAGCTCTTCAACTTACTGGCAGGCAGGAAGTTACAGGAATCTTTGGGATTACGACCGCAAATTGCGCTCACACTCCCAGTGCTCGTGGGTACCGACGGCAGTTTGCGCATGTCCAAGAGCACAGGCAACACAATCGGCATCACTGATGAACCTGCGGATATGTATGGAAAGGTGATGAGTTTGCCAGATGAAGTCATGGGAAATTATTTTCGTTTGGTGACGCGATGGACCCCCAAGGAAGTAGCAAAGCTTGAAGCACAACTAGAATCAGGGGAAAAACATCCCCGTGATGTGAAGATGGCCCTAGCACGAGAAATCGTAGATTCCTACCATGGCCCTGAAGCAGCGGACGAGGCTGAAGGAGAATTTCGCCGCATCTTCCAAGAAGGGGATGTGCCCGAAGAAATACCTGAACACCAGATCAAGGCGGGAATGTCGCTCCTGGATGTGTTAGTCGACACAGGCCTGGCTTCCAGCCGTAGTGACGGCCGTCGGTTGATAGAACAGCGAGGCGTTCGATTAGATGATGAAGTCCTCGAAGACCCAAATATGCTCCTGGAAATAACGAAGCCCGGGATATTGCGTGTAGGCAAACGACGTTTCCTCCGTCTAAGAAATTGACAAAACCGTTTCCAAGGATCTGAATCGAAAACGCCGCCTGATTTCAGACGGCGTTTTAGCTTTCAAGTGGCCGGGATAGTCATAGATCAGCCTTTGATCACGACCAACGGGGTGAGACGTGCAACCTTGGATGCAATCCCTGCCTTCGTGACGACATCGATCACCTGGTCGACATCTTTATAGGCCTGGGGAGCCTCTTCAGCCAAACCAGGCAGGGAGCCAGCCCGGATACGAATGCCATCCTCTTCAAGTTTTTGGCGTAGGTCCTCCCCCCAGATCTCCCGTTTAGCTTGCCTGCGGCTCATTACTCTTCCAGCTCCATGGCATGTGGAACCATAGGAGAGAGCCATACTGCCTTCGGTTCCGAGCAGAACCCACGAAGCGGTGCCCATGCTTCCGGGGATTAGTACGGGCTGGCCAAAGGGTTGATATTCATCTGGAAGCCCTTTAAACCCCGGTCCAAATGCACGTGTGGCCCCTTTTCTGTGAACACAAACCCTGGTGGGTTTACCACCGATTTCATGTTCCTCAATCTTGCCCATATTGTGAGCGATGTCGTAGACCTGCGTGAGATCCCAGTCCGCAACATGACCTGCGAGGGTTTGCTCGAATGCGCGTCGAGCGTGGTGGGCAAGGACTTGTCGGTTGCAGAAAGCAAAATTGGCTGCGCATGCCATTGCGGCAAGGTAACGCTTCCCTTCGGGCGAATCGAGAGGGGCGCATACGAGTTCACGATCGGGGAGACGGATGCCATAGCGCTTTACTGCAGTTTGAAATTCGCGAACATAATCGGAACAAATCTGATGGCCGAACCCACGCGATCCGCAGTGGATTTGAACGGCGAGCGCCCCTTCTTTTAAGCCCATCGCATCGGCGGCATCGGGATGAAAAACCTGCTCAACCAGGTCGACCTCGATGAAGTGATTACCCGCCCCCAGGGTTCCCAATTGTGTGCGCCCACGTTGTTTCGCACGCGCACTGACGGCGGAAGGTTGTGCCCCTGCAATACATCCATTCTCTTCTGTGCGTAGCAGGTCTTGCTTGCGGGCGAAACCATTCTTCAGCGCCCATCCTGATCCCTCGCGACATATTTTTTCCAATTCCTTTACATTGAGATGGACGCTGCCGCTCACTCCCACCCCACTGGGGCAATTCGAGTCCAGTGCGGTTGCCAGATCAGATAATCTTTTCTCCACTTCATCAGCGCGGATCCTACTTGATAGCAAGCGGACACCACAATTAATGTCGTACCCGATAGCTCCGGGAGAAATGATCCCGGAAGGATAAGTTGTCGCCGCAACGCCACCAATGGGAAAGCCATAGCCTTGGTGAACATCTGGCATTACAAGCACGGGTCCGGCGAGCCCAGGCAGTGTTGCAGCATTGATTGCTTGTTGGAGTGATTTATCGCCCAGGGCTTCCTCCAGCAGTTGCTCGCTTGCAAATATCTGTACTGGCACAAGCATATCTTCACGATAGCTGGTGGGAATCTCCCAGCGCATCGCGTCTAACCTGCGCATGTCCTGCTTGCGAATCATCGCACTTTCTCCTCGCGATCAAACGTCAAAAACGATTGAAACCTCATAGCCTGCTGTCGTTTGTTGCACATCAAGATTATGGTAGGTGACCGCTTTTATCTCTTTCCATAACTCTGGAGCTAATTGCAATTCAATGGTTGCCAGCAGTTGCACCTCGCTTAGCAATTGAACTGTAGATCGCTTGAGGATGAGGTTTTCCGTCTCCAGGATGAACAACAATTCCTCGAGCCAGCTGACCAGGAGTGTCTCAAGGTCTGCGGCCTGGAGGGTAATGGGACGCGTAATTGAGCTTGCCCCGTTCTCCGCTTGCCCGATGAGGTTGACCATCCCCTCAGCTGCGAGCTCAAAGAGGCTCTGGAGATCAGATGCACGAACACGGATCGCCCAATCGGCGGTATGTTCGATTTCTTCAACGGTGTCATTTACCATAACCTCAGTATAGTACGAATTGCCCTTCCAACAGTCTAAAAGCCAAAGGTATAATCAGGGCAATGGACCCAGAAATTGAAAAACTAGCAGCAATCCTTGCGGATTCGCTGCTGACGACGTTCGAATCGATCAAAATCAGTGACCTCCCGATTAAATCTGTCGCTCAGCAAATCGCGGTAGAGGTGACTGGAACCGCGCGCAAAGATTCGAAAGGCAGATCCTATGCGCCGGATCAATTTACACTTAGCCTGCATCCAAATAGCGTGCAAGGGATGGATAATTGGTCCGAAGAGGTGCAGGCGAGGTTAGCCTTTGATATTGAGAATGCAGTACGGGGTGCGCATTTCCAATTTGCGCTAAAACCTCACATCACCCTTGCCACAGATCCCACCCTCGGTTCCCAGGATGTGCGTGTGATCGCATGGCACAGTACCAACCCGTTAGGCATGCAGGAGTCGATCGACGTCCCGGAAGGAGATACCGATCGACCCCCCATTGGCGCTTTCCTGATTGTTAATGGCAAACGACATTTTCAGATGAGCAGCGCGCGCGTGACGATTGGTCGTCGTCTGGATAATGATCTCGTACTAGACGATCCGCATGTATCCCGTCGCCATGTTCACCTGGTAGCCAAGCATGGTCATTACTTGCTTGAGGACCTTGATTCGACGGCTGGGACGCGGGTTAATGGTCGACGCGTGATGGAACATTACCTGCAGCCCGGCGATATCATTACGATCGCAACGAGTGAGCTGATCTATGGTGAAGATCGTGGCGGTCCGCCTGATAGCACACCACCATACTCACCAGTTTCGAAAGCGGATGGTGAACCCGAATTTGATACCCCGCTTGATCTAAAAACATTAAAGGGGCTTAAAACCCGAGAGTTAAAGGATTAAATCATCCCCTAGGCAACACACGAGCATTTCCTAGTTCATCTATGAGGGGGCTCCCTGATATGGCAAACCAACTCGATCGCATCGAAGAACGGATCGAGCAATTTGTTGAAAGTGCGTTATCCCGTCTGATCGGCATCCAAATCTCGGCTGTTGATGTCGCCGCACAATTAGCCCGCGCTTTGAATGAGGGCGTACGCCGAACAGAAGAGGGAAAGCCATTTGCACCCGATAAATACGCGCTCACATTTCATCCTGATGACGCACAGACCCTGCTCGAGAGTGCACCGGGTTTGCACGGAGAATTGGCGCGTGGTTTGCTTGAGGTCGCACGCGAGTGTGAGTATCTTGTCTTTCGGGATCCGGTTGTGACGATTGCTGTTGATCCGACCCTGCGTCCACGTGAATTGCGTGTCGTGGCCTGGCATAGCACCGCTCCGCTGGAATTCACCCAGGCAATGCAGAGACAGCCAAAAACCAATCCAGGGGCGCTTCCCTCAGGTGCATACTTGATCGTAGAAGGAAATCGGCATTTCCCTCTTGATCGCCCAGTCGTGAATATTGGGCGTAGATTGGATAACCATCTTATTCTGGACGATCCCCGCGTCTCCCGCACTCACGCACAAATTCGAATTAGAAATGGAAGGTTTGAGATCTTCGATCTAGGATCTTCGGCAGGCACACTAGTGAATGGCCAGGAGATTCACCAGCACTTGCTGCTAACAGGAGACGTGGTCGAACTGGCCGGAACTCGGCTGGTTTACGGCGAAGATCCGGGCGGACCTCCAGATGAAACTCCAGCTTATTCACCCCCTTTCCCACCTAAACCCTCTGGCGATCAAAGAACTCGGGTGATCCCGCGCGATAACGACGAGACATCATGACCCCAGAGGCCTTGCTTCTGATTTTGAGAGTGTTTGCCGCGCTCGTTCTATATGCTTTTTTCGGATTCGCCATCCTGGCGATTTGGCGCAGCATCCCTGCGCGAAAGCGGGATGAGCTCATTATCCCCGAGACGTATGCCAACGAGTATCATGAGAATGTCCTAAGCCACGGGCATCGGTTGGGCGCGGTCAATTTGATCGGTCGTGCAGCCGATAATACGATTGTTCTCTCGGATGAACGCGTTTCCGCTCATCATGCACGAATTTCATTCACCGGGGGGCAGTGGCAACTGGAGGACCTGGGATCGAGAAACGGCACCTTTGTTAATGAGCTCCCTGTGGAAGGGGTCCTGGTGGTCACAATGGGAGACCGCATCCAGCTCGGTACGGTTACCCTCCAACTTTCACAAGAGGTGCCGATCGCAGATATGACCTTTACGAGCTAACCCCTGGATGAGGGCAGCCTTTGATCTTCACATCCAGGGGAGAGAGTGACTGCGGATCGGGTATGCTAAGATGTCAACACGTTTAAGCTTGATGGAGGCATAATGAGCAGTGAACCCCGCATTGCCATCATCGGGGGATCGGGTCTATATGCGATGGAAGACCTGCAGGTTCTTGAGCAGGTAGAACCACAGACCCCGTTCGGCCTACCTAGCTCTCCCATCATCATCGGTGAACTCGCAGGTCGCCCCATCGCTTTCCTGGCCCGCCATGGCGTTGGACATATCTACTCCCCATCCGAGGTAAATTACCGCGCCAATATCTTCGCGCTGAAGTCAATCGGGATTGAGCGGGTGGTATCGATCAGCGCCTGTGGGTCTTTGCGGGAAGATTTTGCCCCTGGCGAGATCGTTATCCCGGACCAGCTCTTCGATCGGACATCGAACCGACCTCGTTCTTTCTTCAAAGATGGTCTGGTCGCGCATATCAGTGTTGCCGAACCCTTCTGTGAGGACCTCTCAACGTATGTCCTTAACAGCGTCATTGCAGCTGGAGGGTCCGTTCATCATGGTGGCGCATACATCACAATCGAAGGTCCGCGCTTCTCAACCAGAGCCGAATCGAATACCTTCCGTGCCTGGGGTATGTCGATCGTAGGCATGACGACTTCGCCGGAGGCTTTCCTGGCACGTGAAGCAGAGATTTGTTACAGCGTAATGGCGCATGTTACCGATTATGATGTGTGGCATCACACGGAGGAACCCGTCACAGCTGAGATGGTATTTGAGATCATTAGAGGCAATACTCGGCTAGCGCAGGAAGCTCTCCGCCAGCTCGTGGAACAAGTTCCAAGCGAAAGAACTTGCGATTGTCAGAACGCCCTGCAAGCGGCATTCGCAACCCAGCGAGATCATATTTCCCCGGAGGTACGGAAGAGGTTAGGCCTCCTTGTTGACCGATATCTTGAATGAGCGCAACCATCACAGTGATCGCCGCGAGGCGCTGTTTATCGGCCTCGCGTTCACTTTTCTAACGCTTCTTGCTGCCAGCTTATCACTGTCCACCGCCGCCCGTACGGGACGATGGGATGGTCTGGGGGATCGCTGGGCGCATTGGTTAATCTTGCCCATCTGGTTAGCCGGCTATTTCCTGCTGCGACGCGGACTTGGGCGATTAAATTTTGTCCGTGACCCCCTTCTGCTCCCGATCCCCATGCTTTTCATGGGATGGGGTCTGCTTACCATATGGAGACTTGATCCCGGTTTTGGTTTGCGGCAATCAGGATGGTTTATGCTTGCCATCTGCTGTTTATACTTCTTGCTCGCCTATGGAAGAGATCTGGGGTGGATACGGCGCTATCGCTATCTCTGGATCACGCTTGGTCTCTTTCTCATGGCGCTTACATTGTTCTTAGGAACCCATCCAGGTGGTGGCTCCCCTCGGCTTTGGCTTGGGTGTTGTGGTTTCTACTTTCAACCCTCAGAGGCATTGCGCCTTCTACTGGTGGCCTTCTTAGCCGCATTCTTGGCAGATCGCTTGCCATTTAAAGCGTTCGCGCAAGGAACCTGGCAGCTGCAGGCTTGGCTGCCGCTGCTCTTCATCTGGCTGCTTTCCTTCAGTTTGCTCGTGGTGCAGCGCGACCTCGGGACAGGGATGCTCTTTCTCGCTCTGCTCACCATGCTCTTATATCTAGTGCTTGATCGCTGGGAGATCATCGCCATAGCCACAGTGCTTGGATTCGCTGGAGGGGTGCTGGGTTTTTACCTCTTTGATGTTGTCAACGTTCGCGTAGCGGCATGGTTGAACCCCTTTGCGGACCCCTTGGGAGGTTCGTATCAGATCGTCCAATCGCTTATCACCGCGGCTTCGGGGGGCTTGTTTGGCCGTGGCCTGGGATTAGGATCACCAGGGTTTGTGCCTGCCATCCATACGGACTTCATATTCACCGCAATCGTTGAAGAACATGGCTTGCTGGCTGGATTGGTGATGATTGGCCTTTGGGGCATTTGGCTTTCTCGCATCATGTCCAGCGCATCCAGACAGCGAGAACCATTCGCTGCATTATTGACTGCGGGTTTGGGTTTTTCACTCGGATTGCAAGCCATGCTGATCATCGGCGGAAATTTACGGGTATTCCCGCTTGTCGGGATTACCTTACCGTTTACCTCCTATGGAGGATCTTCTTTGCTCGTTAGTTGTTTGAGCTTGGGTATGCTGCTGTTACTCAATCATGGTCAAGACATCTCGACTCCGTTCCGAGCACCGCTTCTGCGCCTGCATTCTGGGATGGTGATAGCTATAGGCTTCCTGGCGGTGTTTCTGGGATGGTGGACTCTGGTTGACGCCCCAGAATTGAAAGCCCGGGATGACAACCCTCGCAAAGCCGTTGATAGCCGATATTCACTGCGTGGGAGTATTGTCGATCGCAACGGGCAGCTTCTCGCCGAAAGTTCGGGGTCGGTTGGGTCATATGTGCGCAGCTATCCCGAACCCGCTGCGGCGCCACTCGTGGGATACGACCTTTTTCCCTATGGCCAGGCTGGTTTAGAAGAAAGTCTGGATGGAATCTTACGGGGCGTTGAGCGCCAGAATGAATGGAGGATCGCCTGGAGCGAAATCTTAAGAGGGGTATCACCAACAGGATTGGATGTACGTCTCACGTTAGATATGGAATTGCAGCGACATGCAATGGAGCTGCTCTCGAACCAGCGCGGGGCCATCATTCTACTTGATGCAAACTCTGGAGAATTGCTAAGCGCGGCCAGCGCTCCAAGCTATGATGCTAATAGCTTGGAAGATCAATGGTCAGACCTGATTTCGGATCCAAATTCCCCATTGCTTAATCGCGCCTTGCAGGGGAACTATCAACCTGGTCTAGCCTTAGCGCCCTTTATCATAGCCTGGTCGCTTGAAAATCAGTGGATCAGTATGGAAACCCCGGTTAAGGATCTTAACCGTAGTCTGGCAATCGATGGTGAGGAAATTACCTGTGCAACCCCGCCAAGTGGGCTGAACAACCCCGATTATGGCGATGTATTAATCTACAGCTGTCCTGGACCAATCCGGGATCTGGTTCAAGAATTTGGAATTGAAGCATACATTCAAACTGTCAATCAGTTTGGATTTGCCACCCCGGTTAGCCCGGAGTCGGTTGAGGGGAACGTGGCTGATCAGCAAATCTCCTTGAACGCAGGATTCGAAATGGCGGCTATCGGTCAGTCCACATTGACCGTGACACCTGTCCAGGTTGCCCAGGCGCTGGCAACGCTTATCGGGGATGGGACTCGTCCTGAATTGCAGATCGTCGATGCCATTCGAGGCGAGGGTGGGCAGTGGGAACGCTACGCAGATACAGATCTTCCGCTGGCACTGATATTGCCGGAGACATCAACTGAGATTCGTTCAAGCCAGGGAGGGGAGGATCAATTTAGCTACATGGCATCTGCCCTTGCCGGTGAACCACTGGGGTGGTTTCTGGGAGGAACGCGTGGCATTGGTGGGGATTTTGCCGTTGTCGTTGTCCTGGAGAATGGATCCCCCGTCAAAGCAGCAGAAGTGGGGACTGCTTTGTTGGAGAGGGTTCGAGCACGATCACTCCCTTGACCGTCGCCGGGGCTCACGCTACAATGCCTAACTTGGATCGCCGCATGCGGTGTGTTCCCGCCGGCCGGTGACTGCCCTCGGGCAGACCGATCGGCGGCTTGTATGTCAGGAAGGCTCTTTACGTGTTTGAATCACTGGCCAACAATCTGCAAGCTGTTTTCAAGAAGTTGGGCCGCCGGGGAAAACTCCGTTCGGCAGATATCGACGCCGCGCTGCGCGAGATTCGCCTGGCTTTGCTAGATGCAGATGTGCATTACCAAGTGGTTAAGGATTTGATTGATTCGGTGCGGCAGAGCGCGCTGGAGGGGCAGGTTTCGAAAGCTCTGAACCCTAGCCAGGAAGTGATCAAGATCATCCACCAGGAATTGATCAGAGCACTGGGGCAAGTAGAGCCTTTGAGATTACAAGGTGCCAAGCCCCGTGTGATCATGTTGATCGGAATCCAGGGCTCGGGAAAAACGACAACGACAGCCAAGCTTGCCCGGCGATTAATGAAGCAGGGAGAGCGGGTCTGGATGGTCGCTGCAGATCCCTACCGACCGGCTGCGATCGATCAACTCGAGCGCTTAGGCCAGGAGATCGGGATCCCGGTCTTTTCACACTCTGAGCTGGACCCTCCTGCCTTGTGCGTCAAAGCTGTGCAAGCAGCAGGGGATGCAGGCGCGAGTGTTGTGCTACTAGACACAGCCGGACGATCACAGATTGATGGGGAAATGATGCAGGAGCTTTCCGCCATATACCTGGAGGTTCAGCCCGTTGAGGTGATCCTGGTGGCGGATGCAATGACAGGCCAGGAGGCTTTAAATATTGCGTCTGGCTTCTCAGAGCAGCTTTCTATTTCGGGATTGATCCTCACAAAGATGGACGGGGATGCACGTGGGGGTGCGGCGATCTCGATGCGAAGCGTCACCGGGGTACCGATTAAATTCATTGGGATGGGTGAGGCACGTGATGCGCTCGAAGTCTTTGACCCTGAGCGGATGGCTTCCCGGATCCTTGGCATGGGGGATGTGCTCAGCATCATTGAGCGCGCAGAAGCAACACTTGATCCTGATGACATGCAGCAGCAGGCAGAGCGGTTGCAGAAGGGTGAGTTCAGCTTGGAGGATTTCGCAGCACAACTTGCCTCGGTCCGCAAGATGGGATCTGTCGGCAAGCTTTTAGAGAGCCTCCCAATGGGAATGACGGGTGGGATGCAAAATCTTGATCGCCATGCAGCCGAGCGTCAACTAAAGCACACCCAGGCTATCCTCTCGTCGATGACGAGGGCGGAGCGCAATCGACCGGAGATCCTTAATGCCAGCCGCAAACGGCGAATTGCATCCGGCTCGGGAACCAGCGTGCAACAGGTCAATCAGCTTCTGCGCCAATACCGTCAAATGCGAAAATTATTCAAACAATTCGGAAAACATGGTTTGCCCGATATCGGGCGCATGCTGCGGTAAAATAGTACCTACGGATCCACCTGGCCTCCGGCCTTCCTTCCAAGGCCACCCCTCACGATTCAGATGGAACCGAGGAAGATTATCACGAATGAAAACGAGGGAAGAATGACATGGTAAGAATACGTCTACGTCGGGTTGGAGCCAGAAACCAGCCCAGCTACCGCATTGTAGCGGCTGAAAGGGAAGCACCCAGAGATGGTCGTTTCTTAGAGGCTCTTGGCCATTACAACCCGCGTACAGAACCCTCCACGATTATTGTGGATGAAGCCCGCCTCTTTCACTGGATGAAGAATGGGGCTCAGCCCAGTGAGGCGGTTTTCAGCGCGTTGCGGGCCATCGGCACCTGGGATCGCTGGGAGCGATTCAAGCAGGGGGAGTCGATCGATAAGTTGCTTGAAGAAGCTAAAAAAGCAACGCCTGAGGTTGACTCACGCACGCGCCGAGACGATCTGTTCGGCAAGAGCAAAAAGAAGAAGAGGAAGAAAGCCAAGGAGGCGGTTGCGGAATCGCCTGAAGCGGTAGCCGAAGAAGAGGCTGGAGAAGAACCCACGCCGGAATCTGAGACCGTCGAAGAAACAGCGCCTGAGGCAGAGGAGCCCACAGCTGAGGAAAAGCCGCAGGAAGAATCAGAAGAAGCGGAGCAAACCTCCGAAGCTGAAGAAGGGGAAACTGAAGCAGAGGCAGAATCCGAACCGGAAGAGAAGCCTGAAGCAGAACCTGAAGCTGAAGCAGAAGAAGAAACGGAGCCGGAAGCTGAGGCTGAATCTTCCGATGACGAGGACTCTGAAGCCCCGGCTGAAGAAGAAACTGAGGCAGAGCCGGAATCAGAAGATGAGAAGGCTGAAGAAGAATAAGCTTGGCTTCTCGAAAAGGTGATGCGATTGTGAAATCTCTGATCGAATTTATCGCCAAATCGCTGGTGGAAGACCCCACCGAAGTTTGGGTTTCCGAAGAAAGCCGTGGGCGTGAAGTGCACTTTGAGCTCACGGTGGCTGAGGAAGACATGGGACGTGTCATTGGTCGTGGCGGCCGTGTAGCCAATGCCATGCGTACGCTCTTACGAGTAGCCGCGATCCGCAGTGGCAAACACGCTAGCCTAGATATCAATTAAGCACTTTTCGGTCCTAACCACCAAATGCATACGAAGAAGAGCGCCCAACAACCCCCTGAATATCTGGTTGTTGGGCGCGTTGTTCGTCCCCATGGGATTCGTGGTGGGTTGATCGTCGAACCACTCTCATCGATGATCCGTTCGATCGAACCCGGAACACATATTTTGCTAGGCGAACCACCCGAGCAAATAAAAATCCTTCAATTGCGGCCTCACCGTAATCGTTTTCTTCTAACGCTCGCAGGTTGTGCCTCACGTGAGCAGGCCGAACGATTTCGAGGTATGGAACTTCGCCTTCCGTTCGATGAAGTTGCACCCTTGCCAGAAGGTGAATACTATTTCTGGCAGATCCTTGGGTTGTCCGTGATTGCGACGGATGGCAGGGAGCTCGGGGAAGTCGTGGATATTCTGGAAACGGGAGCGAATGATGTCTATATCGTTCGTGACCAGGATGGTCAGGAGAAGCTTATCCCGGCGATTGCGCAAGTCATCAAGCAGGTAGACCTTGTGGAGGGCATCATCCAGATCGAGTTACTTCCAGGGCTGCTCGACGCATAGGTGATCATCATCGTTTGGCTCTGGATGCTTGCGGTCTTGCCTGGGACCCATGTAAGCTTGCTTGTAGTCTCGGGCGTATGGTAGACTGTCCGGGTTCATGACGGAGGACAATTCCCAAGTGTGATGGATCAAGAAACTGTAGATGCGATGGTCACGCGGTTACGCGAGCTGCAAGGGAATACCCCCGACGTTGAAGCATCAGCCGTCGTCAGTGTCGATGGATTAACCATTGCCGCCGCTCTTCCAACGAATGTTGAAGAGGACCGGGTGGCTGCGATGTCGGCAGCCATGTTGAGCCTGGGGGAGCGCATCTCGGGCGAACTCGGTCGAGGTGGATTGGATGTAGCCTATATCCACGGCGATGAGGGTTATGTCCTCTTAAGTGCAATCGGCAATGATGCAGTCTTGACGGTGCTTGCACGAAAGCAAGCAAAATTAGGTTTAGTTTTCCTTGAAATGCAGCGGACGGCAGAGGATTTAAGCAAATTGGTATGAGATCAAAAACTGCGGCTCAAAGAGATACACTGGGATTTACTTCGGTGGGGAGGGTGATAAGCCCTCCCCACCGCCCTTTTAACAGGGATTTCAGCTGAGGAGGTGGGTGGTGACAGCTAAATATATCTTTCTCACCGGTGGGGTCGTAAGTTCGGTCGGAAAAGGGGTTACCGCGGCTGCGTTAGGCAAGGTGTTGAAGGAGCGCGGCTTCAGCGTTTCAATTCAAAAATTAGACCCCTACATCAATGTTGATCCAGGCACAATGAGTCCTTATCAGCACGGTGAGGTCTTTGTACTCGATGATGGTTCGGAAACCGATCTTGACTTAGGGCATTACGAACGGTTTATTGATACCAGCCTTAGTGCTGTCTGCAATGTCACGACAGGTCAGATCTATTCGGAGGTGATCTCGCGTGAACGCCGGGGAGATTTCCTGGGCGGGACAATCCAGGTGATCCCACACGTAACCAACGAAATAAAACGCCGGATCGGAAAGGTACCGACAGAGACAAAAGCCGAGATCGTCCTCGTCGAGGTTGGGGGGACGGTTGGAGATATTGAATCGCTTCCCTTTCTTGAGGCCCTACGCCAGATGCGTGCGGATATCGGGCGAGAGAACAGCTTTTTCATCCATACCACCTGGCTACCCTACATCGGTGCCACGGGCGAACTTAAAACAAAACCAACGCAACACTCCGTCCGTGAACTCCGCTCGATTGGTATCCAACCCGATATGATTGTGGCAAGGTCAGATCAACCCATGGGTGAAGATTTACGCGAGAAGATTGCCCTGTTCTGTGATGTTGAAGCAAAAGCTGTCATTTCCCTTGCCACAACTTCTGTCCTCTATGAAATACCCTTGGTGCTCGAGAAGGAACGTGTGGGTGAATACATCCTGAACCGGCTGAAACTTGAGTCGAGGAAATCGCCCAGCTGGACGGAGTGGGAGCAGCTTGTCGCCAAACAACGCGCCGAGCGGCCAAAGGTCAAGATCGCGCTGGTGGGGAAGTATGTTGAATTAAAAGACGCGTATATGAGCGTAAGGGAAGCGCTGCGCCATGCTTCGATCGCCCTGGGTGTTGAGGCGGAAATCGTATGGATTCACTCTGTCGATTTGGAACGGGGCAAGGGCCTGCAAGCGCTTGCCTCAGCGCATGGAATCCTCGTACCCGGGGGATTTGGATCCCGTGGCATCGAGGGAAAGATCCAGGCAGCCCGCTATGCCCGCGAGAACAAAATACCATACCTGGGCCTATGTCTTGGGATGCAGGTTATGGTAATTGAATTCGGTCGCTACGTCTTTGGATCGGAGGATGCCAACTCCACCGAATTCAATCGCAATACGCCCCACCCGGTGATTGACCTCCTCCCTGAGCAGCGTGGAATTGGTGAAATGGGAGGAACGATGCGCCTGGGCTTGTATCCATGCCAGCTGGTAGACGGAACGATCGCACGCCTGGCCTATGACAGTATGGAGGTGCAAGAACGCCACCGCCACCGCTTTGAATTCAATAATACCTACCGGGAACTCTTTACGGAGAAAGGCATGCGGTTCTCGGGACAATCCCCCGATGGTCGCCTGGTTGAAATTGCTGAACTTGCCGATCATCCCTTCATGTTGGGTAGTCAATTTCACCCGGAATTCCTCTCCCGGCCCAATCGACCTCATCCCCTCTTTCGTGCATTCCTCGGTGCTGTAAAATCGAAAGTTGAGCAGACAGAAAGCAAAACAGCGCAGGAGACTGGCAGCGGATAGGGATCAAGGCTTATCAGATCTAAAACGACCTGCTCAATTGAGCAGGTCGTGGGTGTTAAAGGGCTTGGGGTTATTCCTCGACCTCAGGCTCCTCAACTTGTTCTGTATCACTTTCTTCAACGAAGTGCTCGCGCGATGTGCGCCGTTCGGCCGTGAGAGTGGCGATACCATTGCGTGCTTGGTTCAATAGCCGGGTAAGCTCGGCTTCGAGGCTACCCAGCGTCTCGACGATGTAATCATCAGCATCCATGCGAACATTTTCCGCTTCAGCCCTTGCCTGTGCGATGATTTGCTCAGCGCGTGCCTGCGCGGCTTCAACGATAGCGTCGCGCGCAATAATATCGTCGCCTTTATCTTTGGCTAGTTTGATCGTTCGATTGGCCTCTTCCTGCGCCTGGGCTAACACTCGATCACGCTGGGCAATGATTTGCTCGGCGTTTTTAACCTCATCTGGAATAGAGATTCGCATTTGATCAATGATTTCTAACATGCGGTCTTCATCCACTATGACATTATGTGTCAAAGGGATGGGGCGGCTATCATTGAAGAGTTCTTCCAGACGATCTACGAGATGAAGGATATCCATGTGTTCCTCCGGTCGGCCTTAGAGGCTAGCCGGACATTTGAACTTGATGCAAGGTTTGGGCCGAAGCGTACACTAAAGAAACCCATGCGTCAAATAATCTAATCCCGCAACGATGTCATTGGCACGGCGTTGCGACCATCCTCCCCAAGCTCTGAAAATCTTTTCTCCAGTGCCAGCCTAACGTGCTCGGGTACCATTGTGCTCACGTCACCGGATAAAGAGGCGATCTCCTTAACAGTGCTTCCCGTTAGAAAACTGTGCATTTCACTGGTGATGAATGCAATCACATCAATTTCAGGTTCCAGACGATGATTGGCTAACGCCATGCGGAACTCATGCTCAAAGTCTGAGAAGACCCGTAATCCCCGTACAATCACTTGCGCGTCGATCTGCTTGCAGTGTTCAACAATCAGGCCGCTGAAGATCTTGGCTGAAATTTTTGGCTCGTCTTCAAATGCTTTCTTGACGAGGTCGAGTCGTTCGCTTGCGCTGAAAAGGACATCTTTTGGGGGATTATCATAAACGGCGATCTGCAATTCATCGAAAAATCGAGCGGCACGGCGTGCAATATCTATGTGTCCAAAATGGATCGGGTCAAATGTACCCGGGAAAACAGCTCGAACCATTAACTCATCTCTCCCTTCTCAATTGTCCAGAAGCGCGTCAGCTCCTCAGCGAGCAATGCATGCTCCGCTTGCGATAAATCTGGATCGACATCGAACATTCGATTTGCTTCTCGTCGGGCTTTTTCGATAAGTTTAACATCTGTAAGCTGGGCAGTCTTTAACTCCGCAAAGCCAGATTGGCGGGTGCCCAAAAAATCTCCTGGTCCTCGCTGGTCAAGATCCATTTCAGCAAGTTTAAAGCCATCGTTCGTGGATTGCATCGCCTTCAGACGTTGATTGTCTGCATCGGAGTCTTGATCGGGGACAAGCAAACAATATGATTTTGCTTCCCCCCGTCCTACACGACCACGGAATTGGTGCAGCTGTGCAAGGCCAAAATGGTTGGCCCCTTCAATCATCATGACCGTTGCGTTCGGGATATCCACTCCCACCTCGACCACTGAAGTGGATACGAGCACTTCGATCTCGTTATTACGAAACTGCTGCATGGTTTGATCTTTTTCATCGGGTTTCATTCTTCCATGGAGCAGCCCGACGGTATGTCCCGGGAAGACTTGTTCTTGTAACACAGCTTGCTCATCAACGGCAGCTTTTGCCTGGACTTTCTCAGAGCCCTCCACCAGAGGGTAGATTACGAAGGCTTGCTGTCCTTTTTCGAGCTGTCCATGGATAAAGCTATATGCACGGCTCCGCTCTTTCGGGAGCAATACCCGGGTCTCGATCGCTTGTCGCCCGGGTGGTATTTCGTCCAGTACGCTCAGGTCCAGATCACCATAAACAGTAAGGGCCAGAGAGCGGGGGATGGGCGTCGCCGTCATGACGAGCAAATTGGGGTTATCGCCCTTCTGCCTCAGCGCTGCCCGCTGTTCTACGCCGAATCGATGCTGCTCATCGATAATGACCAGTCCAAGTTGCTGAAAGACAACAGGATCCTCAATCAACGCGTGCGTGCCAACAACGACCCTAATCTCTCCAGATTGGAGACCCTCTCGGATGCTTTCCTTCTCAGATTCTGGCGTGGCGCCAATCAATAACTTGATCGCCTCTGCAGGGATGTCGGTGGCAGAAGGTAGCAGCTCCAGCAAGGTTTGATAATGCTGATCGGCGAGGATGCTTGTCGGCGCCATGAAAGCTGACTGCGCTTGATGCGCTCCGGCCATACCTATCGCTGCAGCGGCAACGACGGTCTTGCCTGATCCAACATCTCCTTGCAGCAGGCGATTCATCGGGACGGTTGAGGCCAGGTCTGCACGAATGTCATCAAGGGCACGTTTTTGTGCTTGTGTCAACGCATAGGGGAGATTTGCCGTAAAGCTTGCAATCCAGGCATCTTCAGTTTCAAGCGCAACGCCTTCGACTGCCTCCCAGGCGCGCTTCTGCCGCAATACGCCCAATTGAAGCATAAACATCTCGTCAAAAGCCAGCCGGTGTTGGGCTTTTCGTAATTGTTCCCAGCTATCTGGAAAGTGAACTTGAATGATTGCCTGGCCGAGCGGCATCAGGTCGGCGGATGAACGTAGATTCTCAGGCAATGGATCGGGAACCCGCAGCGCCAACCTCTGGACAACAGAATGGATCACACGACGCAGCCATTTCCCTGAGATACCAGCCGTAAGGGGGTAAACCGGCACGATGCGATTGGTATGCAGCTGGCGTTGCTCCAGTGGCTCCCATTCCGGGTTAGACATGGTGAGTCGACCGAGATATTGATCGACCTTTCCAGAGAGAACCAGGGGCTGTCCCGGCTTAAGGCGGTTGGCAATCCAGGGCTGATTGAACCAGGTGATACGCAACGACCCGGTTCCATCGCTGATCATAGCTTCGGTAAGCTTCATCCGGCCGCTGCGCACTTCACGCAACTCTACTTTCTCTACGGTCCCGATGACGGTTACCTCCTGGCCGTACCATAGACGGTTTATCGTCTCTAATTGGGAGTAGTCATCATAGCGGCGGGGCAGGTGCCAGAGCAGGTCGCCCAAAGTACGCATATCCAATTTTTCCAGTGTCTTGGCCGACTTGGGTCCAATACCCTGCACAGTGGTAAGGGGTGCTTTTAAGGCTGCAGGTGGTTCGGAGGGGGTTGCAGGCTGTGCAGCCTCAGGGGTTTTCTCGAGGGCTTGCTCATCTTCTTCATCACCTTCAGGGAGTGATCTAGACGATGTGGCACTTTCCTCGCGATCATCTTTTATGCCGGGTTCGTCAACGGCTGGATCAGTTTCGGAAGAAGATGGGCTTGGAGGTTCCTGCTCCACTGCAGGAAGGGATGTCTCTTTCTCGATCAACGTCTTCTCGATGTCGGAATCCATTTCAGGAGTATTGAATGTCCAGGGCTCGAGAGCAGTTTCAATCGACTGTAGCCGGTTCCAGAGACCTTTAAGCACTTCACTGCGAGATCCAGGTGAAAGTCGATGGTAATCCTGCAACCTGGATTCGACTGTCGCGATTAAATCCTCCGGCAAACCCTGGGTTTCGGCTTCTGCTTTCCAGGGTGCGAGCATATTTCCAAGACCGCCAACAACGGCACGATCATCGAAACCCCGTTCTGCCTCGAGCATAATGAACTTAGTAATCTTGTTGATCGCAGAATTCATAACAGTTTAACTATAAGGGTGAAGACCCGATTAGGCTAGGTGGCCAGGGCGGCTAATCCGATCGAGCCCGGGCCGATATGAGCGCCGATCACCGTCGTAACCTCGACGACCATCGGCGGGTGAGTAGACTGGTCTTGAATTTTCATGGCGATTTGATCTGCCAAATCGCCCACACCTGTATGCAGCACAGCCATTCGTTTACATCTTCCCCATGAGCTACCAATTGTAATCAATCCTTTCAGGGCGCGATCGAAGGTTCTCATCTTTCCCAGGTCTTCGATCTCGCCTCGATGGACACTGAGCAACTGCTTGATGCGAAGAAGCTCTCCCATGCCTGCCTTCAGCCAGCTAACCCTGCCGCTACGGCGGAGATATTCGAGTGTATTGATCAAGGCGGCGACATGCACATTCTCCCGTGCGCCCTTTGCTACCTTTAAAACTTGATCAAGCGTCTGACCCTCTTGGGCTGCTTCAGCGGCCTCGATCACTTGAAACCCGAGGCCAAGTGATAATTGTCCGCTATCAATTACATGAACCTTCCCGGGAAATTTCTGTGCTGCCTGATGGGCCGTTGTGAATATGCCGCTCAACGTGGAGGCAACATGGATTGATACTACATGCTCCATCCCTTGTTCAAATAAATCCCGATAGGTTGCTTCAAAGCGTGCCGGTGAAGGTGTCGCAGTCGTAGGTGCTTGTTCGTATCCGGGCAAACCCTCATAGAACTCAACTCTTGAGATCTGGCGTTCATCCTCGAATGTCTGTCCATCAATGATCAGCAATGCTGGGATCACTTCAATTGCAAACGCTTCTTGTAGCTGGGGTGGAATATCTGCGGTACTATCCGTCACGATTCCAATCTGTGCTTCCGCCGCCATTAGAGCTCATCCCCCTCGCTTTCGAGCACGATGGCGCCGAGGCAATCCAGGCCCACGAATGTGGATATTGCCGGCCCATAGGAGTTGATACTGAAGGGGGTCGAGGGGTAGATCGTCCTAAGACGGTCAAAGATCATTTGGGTTTCCTCTGTTCCCCTCGCTCCAGGCTGGATCAGCCCCAGGTGATCGAGGCTGGAAAACTCGCTTACAAACTCAATTAACTTCTCAACAGCACGCATACGTGAACGGACTTTCTCCATCGGAATGAGATACCCATCTTCGATGTTTAGGAAGGGTACGATGCCTAGCATGTTCCCCAAGATCGCCTGTGATTTACTAACAAGGTGGTTGCGCTCGAGGAAAGAGAGATCTTCTACGAACATGACAACATACATGCGCGTAATCATTCCCCGCACCTGACGGATGATGGCATCAAAGGATTCGCCACGCATGGCCGCAGTTACGGCATTTTGTACGAGAAGCCCCAATCCAATTGAAATACATTGAGAGTCGATCACCTGGATATCCATCCTGCCCCGAAATTGCTGGCTCGCCAGGACAGCATTTTCATAAGTGTTGGTTAATCCAGACGAGGTATGGATGGAGATGATCTGGTTGGTCTCACGATTGAGTCGGCGATAGATTTCTGTGAAGGTCTCAATCGAGGGATCTTCAAGCACAATCTCATGCGAACAACTTTGCAATGTTTGTCGCAAGGACGATAAGCTGACATCGGGGCCATCAGGGATTTGCACGGTCCCACACCCGACCCGCACAGGCGCAATGGTTACATTATGCTGGGTGGCAAAATCCGGGGAGGTAAAACGGACAGCCGCATCTGTGACAATTCGAACCATATACGGCGTTACTCGATAGAAAGGATCAACTGGTAGTGTGGTTGACCACCTTCGTGAACTTCGAGCTCTAGCTCGCTAAATTGCTCACGAATATGATCGCTTAGCTGGTTGGCATCCATTGCGCTGAGATCCTCTCCATAGTACATCGTAATCAGCTCGCGAGATTTAGCATCTGCGATATCTAAGATCTCCATCATAACTTGGTCGAGCGTATCACCCGAGCAAGCCAGTTTACCATTCAAGAGGCCAATTACCTGACCAGCCTCACAGTTGACGCCATCGATCTCCACAGAACGGGTGGCGGTTGTAATTTCGGCTGTCTGAACTTCGTCGATGGCTGCTGTCATATTTGTGGATACCGCTTTAAACTCTCCGCTCGGTTCCCAGGCGAACATCGCCGCAATGCCCTGGGGTACAGAGACGGAGGGGACCACGAAAACCTCTTTGACGGTCAATTCTGCCGCCTGATTCGCGGCCAGCACAATGTTCTTGTTGTTTGGCAGCAAGATCACTTTCTCTGTCGGTAAATCCTCAAAGGAGCTCAAGATCTCCTGGGTGCTGGGGTTCATGGTCTGGCCGCCTTCGATGATCCCGGTTACGCCAAGGCTGGCGAATACGCGGGCCAGTCCGATCCCGGGGGCAACAGCAATAACGGCATTTTGTCCTGGTTCGATCGGCTGGAGCGACAGATCTTGAATGCCGCCTTGTTGCGTGCGACCATCAAGCTGGATCATCAGGTTTTCAATGGCAACATTTGTGATCGTTCCCAAACCGCGGATATAGTCAATCGGGGCATACTCGCTCTTGTCGGGCACATGGATGTGCATGCGAAACATGCCATCGCCTTCACCGACCTGGATCGACGTCCCCATTTCTTCGAGGCTATTGTAGAAATTTTGTAGATCCAAACTACCCTCGGGATGGAAGTCAACGATGACCTCCCAATCCTGACCAGGTTCGATCGCTTCTGTTGCGCCTTCAAGGTTTATTGCACTTAGAGGTTGAACGGAGATGATCGGTTCATCGAGCGGTTGTTGGTAGGCGGCACGCAGCATGCCTTCCAGAATAAAGAAGAGTCCCTTGCCCCCGCTGTCGACAACACCGGCTTCTTTTAGGACGGGTAGGAGTTCCGGCGTGTGCTCGACTGAAGTATCCGCAGCATCGACAATGCGTTCCAAAATCTCGAAGACAGAAGTAGCTCCATTTTGCACGGCTGCTTTGGCTTCTCTGGCGATGTCTTTTGAAACTGTAAGAATGGTGCCCTCAACAGGTCGAACAACACCTTTATAGGCTGTCTCGCGTGCTTCTTCCAGGGCTTCTGCCATCAAAGCTGCATCCATACGATCATGCCCATCCAGCGTTCGTGAAAAGCCACGCCAGAGCTGGGAAAGGATCACTCCGGAGTTCCCACGCGCGCCCATTAGGGCGCCATGAGCGATGGCGTGCGCCACCTGGCTTACAGAGCGCTCATGTTTCTCGTTCATTTCGTCCATGGCGGATTGCATCGTCAGTACCATATTGGTACCAGTATCGCCATCGGGAACAGGAAATACATTTAAAGCATTAACGATCTGCTGGTTGGTTCGCAGCCAATCGACACTTGCGACCACCATTTTTTTCAATGTTGGTCCATCGATAATACGATACCGCTCCTGCAATGTCTCCCGATATCGTGAATCTACATCGGTCCCAGTCTTGCTCATCCTTACTCCTGCTGGCGGTCAGTCTGTACGTGTCACTCTAAGGCCCTGAACATGTACGTTCACCGCACGTACAGGCATGCCCAGGCTTTGCTCGACCTTATAGCGAACTGCATTTGCGACGCTGGTCGCAACTGAAGAGATGCGTGTTCCATATTCAACAATCACGTACATATCAATGGTGATTGAGTCTTCACTTGCTTTCACTTCAACCCCATGATGGGGATCCTTCGTTAGAACATGCGAGATGCCATCAACGATGTTCTTTGAGGCCATGCCCACAACACCATAGGATTGTGAAGCCGCATTCGCTGCGATTGTAGCAATCGCATTGGGCGAGATTGTAATTCTTCCCAGATTGGTAGTCTCACTTGTCATGTTCTATCCTCGTTCTAACCCGCCCTTCGCATTGATGCAGGCCAAGAGCTGTGGTATCATGTCCGCCGGTCGAAGTGACCAAGGATTTCAAGCACGAAAGGACGATCCGGTATGGCAAAGTGTGAGAATTGCGGTAAGACGACAAGTTTCGGGCAAAGCCGTAGCTTCTCAATGAAGGCGACCAAGCGGCAATTCAAACCTAATCTGCAAAAGATCAAGGTGATGCAGGACGGCCGTATGGTACAGAAAACGTATTGTGCCAAGTGCATTAAGCGTTTAGCCCTCGTTTGAGTCTCTACGCCCGTCGTTGCGTACACTGGCCGCCTCTATGGCGGCCTTTTGTATTATTTTACCCCTCGAAAACCGAAATCGCCTCCCGCAGTGAATCGACACCTGCTGCTATTCCCTCTGGATATTGAAAGATAGCGCTCGCAGCAACGAAAACGTTTGCCCCTGCTTCTGCCGCGAGCCTAGCCGTATCGGGGTTTATCCCTCCATCAACCTGGAGCTGTGCTTTCGATCCGCGTTTATCCAGCATCGCACGTACCTGCGTAATCTTTTGCAGGGTGGTGGGAATGAAAGACTGACCCGCAAAACCTGGGTTGACGGTCATCACCAGGACGAGATCGAGTTGATCCATTACTTCTTCCAGGCGCTCAACCGGTGTTTCCGGATTCAGAGCCACCCCTGCCTTCAATCCCAGCGCATGGATGGCAGCAATCGTGTCTCCCAACTCTTCAATTGTTTCTGCGTGAACTGTGAGTGAATCGGCTCCAGCATCTGAGAATGGCTCTAGGTATTGATCGGGTTCACTAATCATCAGGTGGACATCTAGGAAAGCTTTGGTAGCCCGCCGGCAAGCCGCAACAATAAATGGGCCAAAGCTTATATTGGGTACAAAATGCCCATCCATCACATCGAGCTGGAACCATTCAATTCCTGCATCTGTGCAGGCTTGTATCGCCTCCCCTAAATGAAGGAAATCAGCAGATAAAATTGAGGGCGCCAGGATATTTTTTGGCATCCAGCCAATCATACCGTCCGGGGTATGAATTGACAAGATAAGCCATCGCTTCTACGGCGTTGATCCCGATCTGGCCTCTGTGGCGAGCTGACCACAGCCGGCCTGGATGTCGATACCCCGCCGCACGCGAATCGTGCAGGATATGCCTGCGTTTGCTAACAGCTGCTGAAAGGTGGCAGCACGTTGGCGCGTGCTTGGCCCAGCGCTGTAGCCGTCTGTTGGGTTAAGCGGGATTATGTTGACGTGACTATTGAGCCCATGCAGCAGGTCGGCGAGCGCATGGGCTTGGTCTTGCTGATCGTTGACGTTCGCAATCAACGCCCATTCAAAGGTGATCCGGCGCTTGGTTTCGCTGACATAGCGTCTACATGCGGCCATGAGATCTTTTAGCGGGTAACGGCGATTAATGGGGAGAAGTTGGTCCCGGAGAGCATCAGTAGCGGCGTGTAGCGATACAGCCAGATTGACCTGGCGTCGTTCAGCAGTGAATCGATCGATAGCTGGGACTACCCCTACCGTGGAGAGAGTGAAACGACGTGCGCCAAAATTAAACCCGTCAGGATGGTTAAGAAGATCGATGGCTCCCACTGATTCGTCGTAGTTGTGCAGCGGTTCACCCATGCCCATCAGGACGACATTGGTCAGGCGATCTCCCTCTCGCGCTACATGTTGCCCGATCAGCAATACCTGTGCTGCGATCTCACCGCGGCTGAGATTACGGCCAAATCCCATCTGCCCGGTTGCGCAGAAGACACATCCCATGGCACAACCTACCTGGGTTGATATGCAAGCGGTGCGGCGGCGATCATAGCGCATCAATACCGTTTCTATTGTTGAACCATCCCGCAGTTCAAGTAAGAATTTCTGGGTACCACCATCACCTGAATCAACCTTCTGGCGAACTTCGAAGGCCTCAAAGGTGTAGCGTTGGTCGAGTTTTTCGCGCAGAGAGCCCGGTAAATTCGTGATCGCATAGGGGGAAGCAAGCAGTTGAGCGTATATTCCCTGCCACAGCTGTTGGGCACGATAGCTTGGCAAGCCAAGCTGGCTGAATTCAGCTTCGAGTTGGGAAAGGCTGAGATCGTAAAAAAGTGGGCTGGAAGCCATGCTCAGCTCGCTTGAAATGCCCTGACGAGTGCGGGCAAATCATGGAAGATCCAATCAGGTTTAATATCCGCATCGGTCGCCGATTCAGGCGCTGTGACACCCGTCAGCAGAAGCGCTGTCGCCATACCCGCGCGCTGGGCGCCCAGAATATCGGTCTCCAGGCGATCACCCACCGCGAGGATGGTGGTGGGATCCACCTGCAGGATTTGTGCGGCTTGCTGGTATAGCAGTGGTTCGGGTTTACCTACGATGAGAGGATGTACCCCTGTGGTAAGCTCAACTACCTTCACAAAGGCGCCATTCCCCGGTGCCTGACCCTGCTCAAGCGGAAAGCTGACATCGGGGTTGGTCCCGACGAAAAGTGCGCCACGCTGGATGGCTAACGCTGCGTGGGCAAGCTTCTTCCAGGTAATCTCACGATCAAACCCGATGACGACCGCATCGACTTCATCCGTCGCATCGGTGAGATCAAAGCCTGCCTGCTGCAGCGCAACGCGCACAGCAGATTCTCCAATCGCGTGAATCTTTGCATTGGGCGATAGGCGTTGTTGAAGGTAAGTAGCAGTTGCCATTGCAGAGGTAAGGACTTCCTGGAGACCAATCTCAACATCGCATTGCGCAAGACGATCGGAGACTCCCGCAGGGGTAGCGGTCGAATTGTTTGTGGCAAGGATGAACGGCAGCGAGCGCTGACGGAGGAAGGCGAAGAATTCCGCAACTCCGGGCAAGAAGGTTCCACCTCGCCAGAGCACGCCATCCATATCAACAATCAGCGCGCGTATACCTGAGAGTCCCTTCATTGCTTCGTATAGCCGTTAAGTGCACTGGGAGTGTCGTGATATGCCCAAGAGAAAGTCAATTGAATTTCCGCAGCAAAAAGTCGTACACAGGAGCATCAATCCGGCCGGTTTCAAAATCTGCACGTTCTTCAAAGTTCTCATTACCCAAAAACTGGCGCAGGGCTTGCTGGGTGTTTTTATCGTATTTGCCCGAGGCGCTATCTACGTCATATTTTTGCTGGATCATGATCTCTTGAAGCTTGCGACAAATTTCGCCCTCGATTGGCAACTCTTCTTCCGCCGGACTCTTTTCGAAGTAGAGGTGATGCAATTCAAGTAAGTCGGTCAATTTCGGGACGGGGTCATCATGGTCATCAACCCTGTAATCGATCCAGCGATCATTAAAACCACCGTAGCCTGCTTCGGCTTTAACCACGAGCAACCCAGCGCTCTGCCGGCCGCGCTGGTCACCACCAGCTTGATCACCAGCAATCAGGGCCGACAAGAGACGTTCAGGCAACTCCCCGCTGGCGTGCTCGAAGCCGTCGGCCATCGCCTGAATGACAGCTTCCCCTACAAGGATATTGCCCTGCACACAATAGCCCTCACCTGTCAGTCCTCCCGCCCATTCAAAACAATCCTTGCCGGTATACGTCGCTGCCTTACCGTCCTTATCCACCAGCCCGACCTGGCGTAGATCACGACCCTCATCCTCTGCGATCAGCGCATCGAGCGTCTCAGGGGCGGATAAACCGGCGGACATCATTTCCAAACCGCGCGGACCGAAACTCGTATTGGCATAGGACTGGGTGGCGACGGCACCGGCATCCGCTCGTGCCCATGGCACGACTGCCCCGGCGGCAGGAAATTTAGAAGCGACTGCGATTCCCCAGGCTGCATCCTTGGAATCAAAGGCGACAATGGAGAAGGTGGATAGTTGTGGCATGAACAGTCCTTTAGCGGGGGAGATCAAGCGGCATCGGGCAAGCTGGCTTCATCCGATGAGAGCTTCTTGCCTTTTACATCATAAAGTTCAGGGCGTTCGATACGCTGTACTGCTGGCTCGGTTACGACGACTTTACGAATATCAGGGCGTGAGGGGATATCATACATGACATCCAGGAGGGCACCTTCGATAATCGCCCGCAATCCACGTGCCCCCGTCTCACGTTCTAAGGCGAGTTTGGCGGCGGCATCTAGCGCAGATTCATCAAATACCAACTCAACCTGATCCATTTCAAAGAGGCGTTGGTATTGGCGTACCAATGCATTGCGTGGTTCGGTGAGGATTGCCCTTAAATCCGCTTCGTCTAGCGGGTCAACGCTGGCAGTGACAGGCAGCCGCCCCACGATTTCAGGGATCATCCCGAAACGCATCAAGTCGTCCGGTGTGATTCTACGAAGCAGCTCAGCTTCATTTACCCCTTGCGCACCAGGATCAAGGACAGTACCGGTGAAGCCTAGACGGCCACGTCGACCAATCCTTTCAGCCACAATGTCAGCCAGTCCTGCAAACGTGCCACCACATAGAAAGAGGATGTCATTCGTATCCAGCTGGATGAATTCCTGTTGTGGGTGTTTGCGCCCGCCTTGTGGAGGAACATTAACGACAGCGCCTTCGATAATCTTGAGTAAAGCTTGCTGGACGCCCTCCCCGGATACATCGCGGGTAATGCTGGGATTATCGCCGGTTTTGCGGGAGGTTTTATCAATTTCGTCGATGTAGACAATGCCGCGTTCGGCTCGTTGGATATTAAAATCTGCAGCTTGCAAGAGGCGCAGCAGGATATTTTCAACATCCTCACCTACGTAACCAGCCTCGGTGAGCGCAGTCGCGTCGGCGATACAGAAGGGAACCTCCAAGCTTCGAGCCAGTGTTTGTGCCAACAACGTCTTCCCGCTGCCGGTAGGTCCAACTAACAGGATATTCGCTTTTTCAAGCTCTACCTCGGTATGGCCGCGGTTAGCAATTCGCTTGTAATGGTTATAAACCGCGACCGAGAGCACGCGCTTAGCGTGCTCCTGGCCGACGACATATTCATTCAAGTTATCGAAGATCTCCCGGGGTGAAAGACTCGGCTTACCCGACGAGCCCAGGCCACCTGCCGGGCGCGCCGCTTCTCCCTCGAGGATATCGCGGCAGAGATCAACGCATTCATTGCAGATGAATACGCCTTCTGGCCCCGCGATCAAGCGGTGGACTGCGTGATCATCTCGATTGCAAAAGGAGCAGTGCCGTGCTTCCGGCGTGGGTGGCTCCTTGCGTTTCGACATGTCTTTTGCTACTCGCTTTCCTTCTTGCCCTTCTTCTCTACTTCCTCAAACGGATCGAGGACATGGTCGATCAAGCCGTATTTCTTTGCTTCATGACCATCCATATAGAAGTCACGTTCGGTATCGCGCTCGATATCCTCGCGCGTTCGGCCGGTATGGCGTATGAGTATCGTATTCAATTCTTCCTTCAGACGCAAGATCTCTTTTGCCTGAATCTCGATATCGGTTGCTTGACCCTGGGCACCACCAAGGGGCTGGTGCAGGTGGATCGTAGCATGGGGTAAGGCGTAGCGTTTGCCTTTCGTGCCCGCCGCCAGCAATACCGTCCCGAAGGAGGCGGTCACGCCGACTGCCACCGTAGAGATCGGGGCACGAACCTGTTGCATTGTGTCGTAGATGGCCAGGCCTGCATAGATTTGACCGCCAGGGCTATTAATGTACATATTGATCTGGCGGTCCTGGTCTTCCCGATCGAGGAACAATAGCTGGGCCACCATCAGGTTCGATACCTGATCATTTATAGGCGAACCCAAGAAGATGATTCGCTCACGTAGTAGTAGTGAGTATATATCATAGGCGCGTTCGCCACGGCCACTCGATTCGATCACCATTGGGATCATTGCACGGGGATCCATGATGTAGTCCTACTCCTTTTCTGTATTTACCTCCACCGCTTCGGTGGAGCTCGATGGTTTCTCCTGGTCCTCATTGTCAGCCTGACCGCCTGCACTCTCTCCTTCGACTGCAGTAGATTCAGCCTCTATTTGGGACTCTAGGTCTTCTTCTGTTATACCGCGAGCCAGATTGGTTAAACGAGTTACGGCCTTGCTGGTCAGTAAATCGATGGCAATGCGGCTGCGGCTGGCATTATTCTCAAAGGCTTTTCTTAACTCCTGACCTTCTTTGCCTTCAAAGGGTGCCATCATGCGGTCGATCTCATTCTGGATCTCATTATCTTCAATCTCGAGTTTTTCGAGATCGACCAGCTTTCCAAGCACCAAACCTCGCTCAATGCGCGCTCTTGCTGCTGGTTCGAGCTCATCCTTGAGATCCTGCTCACTCTTGTCTTCAATTTTGAGATAATCCTCAAGAGTCAGGTTTTGACCTTGCAGTCTCAGCTCTAGCTCTCGCAAGGAACGTGCCAGTTCTTCCTCTAGGACTACTGGAGGGTAGGCCACCGACGCTTGTTCCAGCAATGTATCCAGGACTTCGTCGGCGTAGCGGGAGTGATTCTCCTGATTTGCTTGCTCCTGAAGAGATTCACGCAGCTTAAGGCGCAGGTCAAGGAGGGTTTCAAAATCTCCTAGATTCTGTGCGAGATCGTCGCTCCAATCTGGAACAAGGCGCGATTTGACTTCAGCGCAGATAATCTTAAAGTGAGCTTGCTTTCCCCGCAGGTCTTCAGCAGCATAATCTTCGGTAAAGCTGTAATTAAAAGCGCGTTCTTCACCTGCCGATATTCCTTTGATGTGTTCGTAAATCCCCGGTACGGGAAAATCGGTCTCTGGGTCGACGAGGACAGAGACTTCTTTCGAATCGATCAATTGTTTCTCGGCCATTTCCCCTTCAAGCAATTCGCCGTAGACATCGAGGATCACAAGATCCGAATCTTGTGCTGGCCTGTCAGCCGGTTCGATAAGTGCTTGGCGCTGGCGCAGCTCCTCCAGGGCTTCTTCAAATGCCTCGTCAGTTACGTCAGGTTCTTCGAAGGGGACACGCAATGCGTGGTAATCCCCTAGATCGATTTCAGGAGCAAGCGGGACGACATAGCGCAGCAGGAGTGGATCACGGCTCTCGATCTCTTCCAGCATGCCTGGAGCATAAGGCTCAAGTTCAGATTGTTCGAGTCCGGTGCGGTAGACATCCTGGCCAAGGTTGTCCAACGCCTCTTCAAAAACTACCTCTTCACCAAATTTACCCACGATGATCTCGTAGGGCGCTTTACCAGGTCGAAAACCTGGAATTTTTGTTTGTTTACTTAAACGGCGCGCGGCCGCACGCATGGCCTTTTCGACCTGTTCAGCCGGAACTTCGACCTTCATTTCGACCTGTCGGTTCTCGAGTTCCTGAGTTTCTATCTTCAATATGACATCCTTCCAATCGCTCGAATCTTTCTTGACAAAATGGTGGGCTTGATCCAGTGGATCAAGCCCGTGCTCTGGTTTGCAATGGGGAAGGAGGGATTTGAACCCTCACGCCTTGCGGCACGTGATCCTAAGTCACGCCTGTCTGCCAATTCCAGCACTTCCCCCTGGCTGATTGATTATATCTAGCGCGCAGGGGGGTGTAAAGGAGATAGGCATAAACGAGTGATCAGAACACCCTGGTGAAGACCCAGATGCGTGAAAAGGGTAGCTGGTTTGAGACCGACCATTGTAGCGGTCCTACGCATCAGAAGCTTTGTCAAGCAGAAAGCTGGGAAAGGGGGATTTAGAGCGGGATGGCAGCAAGTGTCTTACGCAATTGAGCCAGATGAATGATGTCATGATCGTTGGCGATCGCCATCACCTCATTCAATTTCATCGGACCCAGTAGTGTGTGTAGTGCACTTCGTTGCCAATCCGTTGCATCAAGCGCTGCGAGTCGCTCGATCAACCTAAGGCGGTTGGCGATGAAAGTATGAAAAGCTTCCATTCCTGGCTGACAGTTGTACTCCCGGATCTCGGCCCAGGCATCGGTATCTTCACCCACTAATTGGGGATTGGTCTCTTCGAGAATTCGATCTAAACGATTCAAATGGACCTCGCGCTCGACATCGCGCAAGTGGCACATGATTTCACCGAGTGACCATTCATCCTTGAGAGGCGTAATTGAACAGTCAGCTTCGTTGATAGGGGCCATCATGGTCATCATTGCGGCCAGATGCCCTCTGGCTCGGGCGAGAATCGCTTCCGGAGATTTGGCATTTTCACAGGTTGGATTCAATTCGTATTCTCTGAGCCACGCTGCGGCTGCATCGAAATCTCCACCCTCATACTTCCCCTCCGGGTGCTCGCTAAGGTGAAAGGTTGCCAAGCCCAACGCGCGGGCTGGTGCGAGATCTGCAGAAGGGTCATTGCCGATCATCAAAGCTTCATATGGGGCGATGCCAAGACGCCCCAGGATTTCGGCATAGTATTCAGGGTGGGGTTTGGTGAAGTGGAAGTTTTCGTAGGTTGTTATCACATCGAATTCTCTCTCAGGATGATCAAAACCGGCCCAAGTTAATCGTTCTTCCACAGCGATATAGGGGAACAATGGATTCGTCGCAATGGCCAGATCCTTCCCGCTAGAGCTGATCTGATGCACAAAGGGCTTAGCTTTCACACGCTGACCGGTCAATGCTTGCAAGCCAGGGAAGACCTCCTGGTAAAAAACCTCAATACGCTCGCGTAGCGGCGCTTCCTCAAACCCAAGCGCGGGGTAAAAGTGTTCGGCAAAGGCTCGTTCAAGTGTCTTCGTCGGATCCAAGTTTTCGAGCATCCGTTGCGTACCGGCGATCAATTCAGTCAACATCCGCTTGGGTTCAATGCTATCGGATAAGTACGCGCCCAGCTTGTCAAAATATGCTGGGAGGAATACCTCCATCTTGTTGTCCAGCAGCGTATCGTCGAGATCGAGCAGGACAGCGCGAATCATTCTTTATCAGGGGGCAATTCGAACGTGGGGAAATCCAGATGGCATTGGCCACAACCAATCTGTGGTTCTTTCACCTCTTGTTGTGAGCGGGTGCAGTAGGCCGAGGCATTAACTCGGCGCCCAAATCCCAAAATACCACGCGAAGCGCGTGCCTCAAGCACCATGTATTCACATGCGTTTGCCATCACAATTGTGGGAACGTCACAGCGACCGCATAAATCAGGGGTATAGCGGCCGCCATCTGGGGTCTTGTCGATCAACCGACACTCTTGCCTCGCTCGGCCGCGATGAAAATCCTGATAATAATATGGACACTCTTTACCGGCTGGTGTGATCATCGCTAGGGAGACGCTATCGCCTAAACACGGGTAACGTAGGCGCCCGTGCGTGTGTCGACCCGGATCGTATCTCCCTCTTCAACGAAGAGAGGAACGGTGACTTTTAGACCAGTCTGCACCATGACACTCTTATTGGCACCAGTGGCAGTGTCCCCTTTCACGGCCATCTCCGCTTCTACCACTTCAAGATCCACCGCAGTTGGGAGTTCAATATCGATCGGTTCTGAGCCATAGAAAGTCAGCTTTACTTCAAGCCCTTCTTTGAGGTAATTGGTGACTTCCCCGAGGTGGTCTGGGTTGAGTGCGGGTTGCTCGAATGTCTCATTATCCATGAAGTAATACAAGCCGCCGTCCTCGTACAGGAATTGCGCCTGACGATAATTCAAGCGAACGTCCTGCACCTTATCACCCGAGATAAAGGATTTCTCCAGCACGGAGCCGCTGCGAAGATCGCGCACTTTCGTCCGGATCGTAGCCTTTCCCCGGCCTGGCTTGTGGTGGGCGTAATCGATCACCTTGTACAGATTTCCCTCAAGCTCAAAGGTGACACCATTACGAAGTTCGTTAACATCAATCACGTCATCTACCCTTTTTCATAATTGGTCTTGAACGTCCGGATTATATTCGCGGCGAGAGTGTGGCGTCAATCTGAATTCCTGCATTGGCATGGAGGCCGGTTAAAGGTTTAACCATCGCTGAGCGGCTTGAGGCAAGTCGGCCAGAGGACCTTGGCGTACGGTGCAGCGCGGTAGAGACTCCACAAACGCCGCTCCATAGGACTTACTCAGGAGACGACGGTCAAAGATAGCCACGACACCCCGATCAGCCCGCGTGCGAATCAGTCGACCGAATCCTTGTCTGAATCGCAGGATCGCCTCTGGGACCATGTATTGGTCAAAGGGTGATTCATATGTCTCTGCTCGTGCAGCTATGATGGGGTCGCTGGGGACATCAAAGGGCAGGCGAACGATCGCCAGAACAGATAAGGCTGGCCCAGGGACATCGACCCCCTCCCAGAATGAGCGTGTCCCCAGTAATACTGCATTTTCCGATTGGCGGAATCCCTCTAAAAGTGCGTGCCTGGAGGCGCCACGGCTTTGTTCATATACATGAATACCAGCTTTTGCCAGCGGTTCAGCAATCGCTCGGGCTGTGAGCTGCAGCTGCTGATTTGAGGTGAATAAAACCAACCCACGTCCGTCGGTCGCTTTTAGTAGCTGGGTTAAGCCAACCTCGACGGCGCGTTGGTATTTGGAGCGCTCCACAGGTTCTGGGATATCAGAGATCAAGTACAGTAGGGTCGAGGTCTCGTAATCGAAGGGGGAACCCAGCGCCAATTCATCAGCGTCATCAGCGAAAAGTCGTCGCCGGATAAAGTCGAATTCACCACCGGTTGTGAGAGTTGCCGAGGTCATGACAACGGCTTCCTTCTCGTGCCATAAATGCCGCTCCACCAATGGGCCCACCTCGAGTGGAGCGGCGTGAAGCGTCAGTCGGCTCTCCTGACTGGAAAGCTCGATCCAGTAAATGACCATCGGATCAGGCTCAAAGATCATATTCTCCATCTGGGTGTAAATTTCAGCCAGGCTGCGCCGCACGATGCGCATGGCTACAGCGAGCGTACTCGCTGGCTCACCCTCGGTTGGTTGCAGGCTTTCCAAGCCATCAGCGAGATCACTAAGGGCGCTGGCGATTGTGGCAAGAGGTTCGCGAAAATTTTCCCAGGCAATTTCCACACTTTCCCAATCAGGAAGCGTGCGGGTGGAGGGCAAGATCCGTAGCTGCTGACCATAGGGGCCCACCGGCTTACCGTCCCGTTGATTCTCAAGCATGTCTTTCAGGCGTTCAAAGAGAACAGAGGCGCCGCTGGTGCATTCTTCAACCCTTTCAGCAGTCGTTGCGATTACATCTTCAACCTTTGCGCGTTCAGAGGGTGGCAGCGTGCGGCGGGCTAGATCAACGATTTGTCGTAAGAGACCGCGCCGACTTGAGCCTAGATCGCGGAGGACCCGCTTGACTTCAAACTCTGAAACTTTAAAACTCAAACCCTGTGTAGTGGCTGATTCAAGGTGGTGTGCTTCATCTACGATCAGGTAATCATATTCTGGGATTACACGGCTACCTGTAGCGATATCAGCCAATAGCAGCGCATGATTGATAACGATGACATGCGCGCTGTCGGCTGCCAAACGGGCCTTGTAATAGGGACAACGGCCGCCAGTATGCGAAGCGCAAGCCTCCAGGCTGCAATCGTCATCCTCAGCTGAGAGGCGTGACCACACGGCCATTTCACCCATGGGAAGATTCAACTCGCTGCGTTCACCGCTGCCACCTTGCGCTAACCATAGGAGCAGCTTTGCCAACACCCGCATCTCCTCAGGATTTCGGGGACCTAAGGACCGAAGCGCGTTAAAGCGGCGTGGGCACAAGTAATTTCCACGACCTTTCAGAATTGCGGCATCGAATTCCTTTGAGAGGGCATCGTTGAGATCGGGTACATCTTTGTGAATTAATTGATCCTGCAGGTTAAGGGTATTCGTGGAAATGACTACTCGTTGTTGATTCTGCTCCGCCCAGAGGAAGGCTGGAACCAGGTATGCGATCGATTTCCCCGTGCCGGTACCAGCTTCAACGAGCAGATGCTTTTTTTGGTTGAAGGCTTCCGCCACAGCAGTTGCCATGCTCACCTGTTGAGGGCGGTGTTCATATCCCGCCAGTTGCCGGTTAAGATCCCCCGCAGGTTCGAAAATGGCTGCAACCTCATCCTTATTGATCGGAGTAAGTTTGACAGGATTAAAACCACTTCGTTTTGGTTTCGTCGGTGCTTTAAAAAGTTCCAGTGTATGACGTTCAAGCGGAGAGCCTCTTTCACGATAGGCGTCATCAAAAATCATCCCGGCTCCCCATTCGAGTTCCTCGCCTAAGCGTGTGATCTCCTCCAGGATCGGGACCGGGATCTGCAGAGCCTGCTCGAAGAGCTTCAGGTAGATTTGTCGGGTGGTATGGGCATCATCCAGGGCACGATGTGCGCTGCGCACGGGCACTGCCAGTGCACTGGCAAGAGCGCTGAGACCATAGCGCCCGGCAGAAGGCATCAAGACTGAGGCCAGATCATAGGTGTCCAGGGCCGCGTTGAACTCAAAGAGACCACGGCGTTGCATGAAGGATAGATCGAAGCGAACGTTATGACCGAGGATGGGGTCTTCACCGATAAAGGCTTCCAGTTCAGGTAGAACTTGCGTAATCCTTGGAGCAGCTCCCAGCATCTCATCCGTGATCCCGGTGAGCTGGGTGATGAAAGGCGGCAGAGAGCGCCCGGGATTGATCAGGTTAGACCATTCGGCTTCGACCCTATCGCCCTTAAAACGAACCGCACCGATTTCAATGATGGAATCAAGGTCAGGGTCAAGGCCGGTGGTTTCGATGTCAAAAGCAATGATTGAACGCATAAGGGCAAAGGATTATAGCATTGCAGGAAATCAACCATGCTATACTGCTCGAGCGCGCCAGGACTAGATTCCCAGCCGCCAAGGGAAACGCAGAATGATTTTTGGGGTTATTACCGTTGAGTAAAAAGGCGGCAAGCGCCAGGGAAGAAAAAGCGCGTTTGGAAGATATGGCGCTTGCGAAAATTGCCGGCACAGATAGCGAAGCTTTTGGCGAACTCTATGATCGACACGTTCGCCGTATTTACAACTATATATATTATCGGACCGGGAATCACCACGATGCTGAGGATTTAACCGCGCGAGTCTTCCAGCGAGCCTTGAGACATGTAGGTTCCTTTGAAGATAAGGGTGTGCCTTTCACCGCCTGGCTTTATCGAATCGCACACAATCTCGTTGCAAACTGGCATCGCGACCGAAGTCGCCGCCCGGTGGTTCCCTTGGACCAACATGTTGCTGTGAGTGAGATCGCGGTTCACCCTGAGGTTGAAGCGATCGCACACGAAGAGCAGGGGATCTTGTTGGAAGCAGTTCGCAAATTGCCGGACGATCGTCAACAACTTTTAATCCTGAAGTTTGTGGAGAGAATGTCGAACGCGCAGATTGGTGAAGTCATGGGGCGGACCGAGGGAGCGATAAAGAGCCTTTACCACCGTACATTGAATACACTCCGAGTAGATGTCAGCGAGCTCGAAAAAAAATCAAAGGGTTCTTGAACAGGCAGGATGGTTTGAGATGGCGAAGGGGTTTAGTAAAAAAGAATTAGAAAAAATGCTAACGGATACGCTCATCCCGGTGGAGCCTAACCAGGATTACCTTTCCAGATTGCAAGCCCGGTTGGTCACCTATCGTGGGCGTAGTCCCGTTAACGGTTGGATGATCGTTGCTATCCTTGCGACCGCGGCGCTCATTGCCATTTCGGCGCTGGGTTTGGTGATGCGCATTCTGGTTGCGCTGGGTGGATTTGTCGGAATTCTCTTGAACCGGCGCAGATCACGTTCCAGAGTGGATATGCTCACAACCTGAGTGGAGAACTCGCTGGAAAAAAGAGACGCCCAGTACGGGCGTCTTTTAATTTCAATCGGGGTGTTGTTAGAAGAGACCCCAGTCGCCTCCGGCGCCATCCTCCATCATTCCTGGTTCCCACATTTCGACCCCCATTTCAATTTTGGCAGGAATATCGAGGGCTTCTTCAGCCTTCTTTCGAGTCATTTCAAGTAATGCCGGGCCATAAGGACAGAAAGGGGTGGTGAGAATCATGTTGATCTTTAGATCATCGTCATTGGCGATCACAGCGTCCCGCACAAGTCCGAGCTCGATGATATTCAATCCTAATTCCGGGTCCATCACCTCGCGTAAGCGCTCACGCAAGGTTGCCGCTTGGTGAGGGTGTGTGGAATCTGCTTCCCATAATTCCGTGTTCGTGGTTTCTTCACTCATACGACCCTGTTTTCCTCCATTTGAACGCTGAAGGCACAATGTGCATCACCATCCAGAACGCAGCGGACACGCTCAACAGGAAGGGATAAGGCCTTGGCGATAAATGCTTGATCAATGGTGCAGACCTCGGGATGCTGCATCCCGATCTGAAAATAGGGACAGCTCATCTCGCGGATCATCAATTCATCCCCACGCTTTTCGATCTCGGCCGAGAAACCCTCTTCATCGAGGAGGTCGGCCAGGCGTCTTAAGCGCTGCTCGAGCGGCAGTCCCTCTAACTGGCTGGCGTAGGAGGAAGCCATAGAATTCGCCACATTTGAAAGCAAAATCTGTAGGGCCTCATCGGTCAGGTTCTCTTTAATTTCACCTAGCAATCGATTCGTTAAGCGGAAATAGCGTGTGGGAAAGAGCTCGTGAGCTTCCTCGGTTAGCGAGTAGACATGCAACGGCCTGCCAACACCATGCCGGACCTCTTCTGAGTAGATCAGATCGTCTGCTTGAAGTGCCGAAAGATGGTGGCGGACAGATACCGGGGAGATTCCCGCTGCCTCGGCAAGTTCTTTCACCGTGCAGCGGCCATTAGCCCGCAAAGTCCGTATGATTACGTCGCGTGTCTCTGATGCCATTTGGCGGCAGTATAGCACGCCGCTCTGCTACTTGTCAATATTTAAGATATTTATGATGTTAATTCAAAGAATATAGGTTTTTATGCGTGAATTTTTCTTATAATTATCACAAATATTGACAGCAAAGCAGCCCTCATGCTATAATCCCTGCCTTAGAAACGATCGATTTCGCAACAGATTCCACGCCGGAGGAAGAATTATGGCGGATATGCTTCAAATCGTTAACTTACATGCGTCTATCGAAGATCAAAAGATCCTTAAAGGCGTAGATCTAACCGTTAAACAGGGGGAAATTCATGCCCTGATGGGACCAAATGGGACGGGCAAATCTACGCTCGCAAACGTATTAATGGGTCACCCAAATTATGAAGTGACCGATGGTCAGATTCTGTTCAAAGGGCAGGATATCTCTGAGCTTGAGGCGGATGAACGCGCCCGCTTAGGCATGTTCCTGGCGTTCCAATATCCGGTGGCCATACCCGGGGTATCTGTGGCGAACTTTCTACGCACCGCCATTAACGCCCGCCGCAAAGCTGAGAATGCTGACGATAAGGGCATTTCCGTGCCGGAGTTTCGCAAGCTATTGAAGAGCAAGATGGATATGCTCGAAATGCCGCATGAGTTTGCCGGGCGCTACCTGAATGAAGGGTTTTCTGGTGGAGAAAAAAAGAGGGCCGAGATCCTGCAGATGGCGACATTAGAACCCACGATTGCCATCCTGGATGAAACCGATTCGGGTCTGGACATCGATGCCTTGCGTATCGTGGCCGGGGGTGTCAACGCGCTGGCCGGCCCAGGGCTGGGTGTGCTGTTGATCACGCACTATCAACGCATCTTGCGCTATATCCAACCGGATTTTGTTCACATCATGTTAGATGGTCGTATCGCCGAAACAGGGGGCGCGGAATTGGCAGAGCGACTGGAAGAACATGGCTACGATTGGTTGCGCGAGAAATCAAACAGTAACGGTAAATTGGTAACTGAGTAGGTAGAGCGGAGGCACTACATGGCAACACCCTCAGATCTTGATCATTTGGAAGGGATTGATCAATATAAATACGGATTTAGTGATCCAGACGTATCCGTGTTCAAGAGCCGTAAAGGCCTGGATGAGCAAGTCGTCCGTCAAATTTCACAGATGAAGGGCGAGCCGGAATGGATGCTCGAGTATCGCCTGCAGGGCTACGAACATTTTAAACAACGTCCAACCCCAACGTGGGGAGGCGATCTGAGCCGCCTGGATCTGGACGATATCTATTACTACGTCAAACCCGCAGAAGCAGAGAGCAAATCCTGGGATGACGTACCCGAAACGATCAAACAGACCTTCGACAAGCTTGGTATCCCCGAGGCGGAGCAGAAGTTCCTGGCTGGTGTAGGCGCACAGTACGAATCGGAGATGGTTTACCACAGTGTGCAGCAGCATCTGGAAGATCAAGGTGTTATCTTCCTGAGTATCGAAGACGGGCTCCGCAAACATCCAGATCTTTTCCGGGAATATTTCGGCACTGTCATTCCCTACACGGATAATAAGTTCGCCGCACTGAATTCAGCTGTTTGGTCGGGTGGATCTTTCGTCTACGTACCACCAGGCGTGAAGGTTGAACTGCCCTTACAGGCCTACTTCCGGTTGAACGTTGCCAATATCGGGCAGTTCGAAAGATCCTTAATCATTGTGGATGAGGGCGCTGAAGTCCATTACGTGGAAGGCTGCACGGCGCCGACCTACACGACAGATTCTTTCCATAGTGGCGTAATTGAGATCGTGGTAAAACGCGGCGCTCGAAGTCGCTATACGACCATACAGAATTGGTCGATGAATGTATATAACCTGGTGACCCAGCGGGCAATGGTCTACGCCGATGCTTCGCACGAGTGGGTCGATGCCAACATGGGCAGCCAGTTGACGATGAAATATCCTTCCACCTACCTGATGGAGCCAGGTGCGCGAGGTGAGATCCTTTCTATGGCCTTTGCCGCTGACAACCAGCATCAAGATACGGGAGGGAAGGTAATCCATGTCGCGCCAAACACCACCAGCAAGATTACCTCGAAATCGATCAGTAAAGGAGGCGGCCGAGCCTCCTACCGCGGCCTCTTGAAGGTCCACGCTGGTGCGACCAATTCAAGGTCCAATGTTGTCTGTGATGCCTTACTGCTCGATGAGGAATCACGCTCAGACACCTATCCCTATATCGAGATCGATGAGGATCAGGTTTCAATCGGGCACGAAGCCTCGGTAAGCAAGGTGGGGGAGGAACAACTCTTCTATCTGCAGAGCCGTGGTTTGAGTGAAGAGGAAGCGATCACGATGGTCGTCTCTGGTTTCATTGAACCGCTGGTGAAGGAACTACCGATGGAGTATGCGGTCGAGATGAATCGCCTGATTCAATTGCAAATGGAGGGCTCGATCGGCTAGGTCCAATCGGGTACCCTGAGCGAGAGACAAGGAAACGTAACGGATGAGTTCACGTACCATCACACGAAGAAAAAGTGTAAGCCGACCGGAGGCAACGGCCGAGTTTCCATTCACGGCTGATGATGTTGCCGCGATCAGCGAGCAGCTGGGCGAATCGGAGAACCTTTCGTCCGTGCGCCGGCTAGCATGGGAATACTACAAAGGCATACCCATGCCAACACTGAAAGATGAAGCCTGGCGGCGGACAGATATTCGCTCCCTACCGTCGGCTGAGATCCAACATGCCGGGGTAAATGGCCAGGTTGTGGATGAAGCCCTTATGCAACCTCTGGCGGCTGACAAACATGGGGCACTGCTTCTGATCCAACCTGGTAAAGCGCCCGAACTTCAGGATGATGCCGACCTTGAGAAGCAGGGTGTCATTTTCACAGATTGGGGCACCGCTGTCCAAAAACACAGTGATCTTCTGCTGAAGCACGCAGGCAAGGTTGTCCCGGCGGAAGAAGGTAAATTCGCCGCCTTGGCTACAGCGATGGTGGCTGATGGCATCTTTGTCTTCGTGCCGAAAGGTGTACAAGTTGAAGCGCCCTTGCACTCGATCCTATGGGCTCCCGGGGAGAACCAGATCTTTTTCAGCCGTGTGCTTGTTGTTCTTGAAGAAGGTGCATCGCTGACCTTTGTACACGAGGCAGCATCACCGCAAACAGCTGAGGCCGAATCAATCCATGTCGGCTTGGTAGAGATCTCAGTAGCAGAGCATGCCTCTTTGCAGTTCGTTGAGCTGCAGAACCTGGGTGATTATTTTTGGAATATCACGCACGAGCGCGCCGTCGTTGGTCGCGATGGCCGGCTTGACTGGGTCTTTGGCGCAGTTGGATCGCATCTAACCAAAACTTTTTCCGATATCGATTTGCGTGGGGAAGGTGCCGAGGGCCGCATGTCGGGTTTCTACTTCGCCGACCGCCAACAGCATCTAGATCACGATACCCAACAGAATCATTTTGCCGCCAACACCACCAGCGACCTCCTATACAAAGGAGCCTTGATCGAGAAGAGCCGCTCCGTCTGGCAGGGAATGATCTACGTGGCTCCTGGAGCCCAAAAAACAGATGGCTATCAAGCTAATCGCAATCTTATTTTGAGCCGAAAGGCACGCGCAGATTCAATCCCCGGCCTGGAGATCATGGCGGATGATGTGCGCTGTTCGCATGGCGCCACGGTGAGTCAACTGGAAGAAGAGCCGATTTACTACCTGATGACTCGCGGACTCCCCAGACGCATGGCCGAGCGCATGGTGGTTGATGGTTTCTTTGGCCAAATCATGGAGCGGATACCTTTTGTAGGAGTGCGGCAACGATTTGAACGGATGATTGACGAGAAACTTGGCGATTAATCACCGACTGACATACAATACATTTTCATGGACCGGGATATGACAGAACAGAAAGTGACAATGACGAAGAGAAGCAAGAACGATACGGCAATAACCCCCACGCAGAATAAAGCGTTTACCGTGGGAGATGTGGTCGAAGTATACTGCGACCACAATAATGATGATGGCAATCGGATCCGTGACTGGCTGCAGGGTGTCGTCGTGCAGGCGGATGAAAAGCTTGTAGCCATACAATTCAATCAGGATGTTTACCTGACTGATGGCTGGATGGTGCCTGATCGCGTTCTATGGACCCAGCATATCAGTGACACGATTCGAGCTGCAACCCGTCGACGTAGGCGGCGCTAACCCTCCCTCTTTCCTAGCTCAAAAGGCATATTGCATATGATGGCACCAAAGAAAGCCCTCGATCCACGCAAGATCCGGGCAGATTTCCCCGTCCTTGCACGTCAAGTTCGACCCGGGGTTCCACTCATCTATCTGGACAATGCAGCAACTTCACAGAAACCCAGCAGTGTGATCGAGGCGATGAGCCACTTTTACGAAGAAATGAATGCCAACATTCATCGCGGCATCCATCAGTTGGCGGAGGAAGCCACAATTGCGTACGAGGAAGCCCGTAATCGCATCGCCAAATTTATTAGCGCTGAAAGCTGGCAGGAAATTGTCTTTACCCGCAATACAACCGAAGCGATCAACTTGATCGCCTACGCATGGGGCTTAGCAAACCTGCAAGCAGGCGACCGAGTCCTGCTGACAGAAATGGAACATCATGCCAATATTGTTCCCTGGCATATGCTCTCAGATAGGCAAGGTGTTGTCCTCGACTTCACCCCTGTCACAGATGACGGAAAGCTGGATCTGCAAGCTTATCAGGACTTGCTGCTTAAAGGACCAAAGCTCGTTAGCTTTACGCATATGTCAAACGTACTCGGGACAATTAATCCTGTCGAGGAATTGACGCGCATGGCGCATGATGCTGGAGCACTTGTGCTCATCGATGCGGCTCAATCCGTACCACATCTAAGGGTGGATGTGCAGGCGATCGATGCTGATTTCATGGCTTTCTCGAGTCACAAGATGCTCGGGCCTACTGGAATTGGCGTCCTTTATGGAAAGAAAGACTTGCTCAATCAGATGCCACCTTTTTTAGGTGGTGGCGACATGATCAAACGTGTGAAGCTTGACGGGTTCAGCACCAATGATGCCCCCTACAAGTTCGAAGCCGGAACACCAGCCATCGCCGAGGCTATCGGTTTTCACGCCGCGATTGATTATCTGGATGCCTTGGGAATAGAGAACGTGCATACCCACGAGCAAGAGTTAATCGGCTATGCGCTGGATCGATTGGAAGAGGTTCCTGGCGTGAAAGTCTATGGTCCCGGTCCAGATGAGAAGGGCGGGGTGGCATCCTTTACCTTTGATGGTGTGCACCCTCATGACGTTGCCCAGGTACTTGATCAGGACGGCATCGCAGTGCGGGCTGGACACCATTGCGCCATGCCTATCCATGAGAAGTTGTCTATTCCTGCAACAACCCGAGCTTCCTTCTATATTTACAACACGACGGAAGAGGTGGACGCATTGATTGAAGGTCTGTACGAAGTTAAGAAGGTATTTGGATAACGCTGGTTAGTACCGGCAAGAAGAGGCAAAAGATGGACGATTTCTACCGTGAAGTTATCATTGACCGCTATAAAAATCCACAGATGCGGGGAGAACTAGATCCCCATGATTACTCCTATCAGGATGATAATCCTCTCTGCGGAGATGAGATCAGGATTGACCTGCGGGTAAATGGTGACGATAAAGTGACAGAGGCTGCTTTCACAGGCCATGGTTGCGCCATCTCGATGGCCTCCGCAGACATGTTGGTCGAATCCATAATGGGGAAATCATTAGAGGAAATTAAATCTCTTTCCAAGGATGATATTCTTGAACTTCTTGGCATTGAGCTAGGACCCGTGCGATTGAAATGCGCGTTGCTATCCTTGAAGGTTCTCAAAGCCGGAATTTATGGGATGGAAGAATTAGAAGAAGAGCTGCTCTAAGTCATGTACAACTACGTCAACCTTCCAGAGGAGCAGGTGGAATTTGTCCACGTCGCCAATATCACAGAATTGGATGACGAGGGTCGGCTGCTGCTAGACATAGATGGGCAAGCGATCGCGTTGTTCAAAATCCTCGATCAAGTTTTCGCTATAGCGGATGTGTGTTCTCATGATGATGGACCTCTCGCCGAAGGTGATATGGCGGGTCATGAAGTGATCTGTCCGCGCCATGGCGCACATTTTGACGTGCGCTCCGGGAAAGCGCTCAGCCTCCCGGCAGTGGTTGATATACCAGCCTACCCAGTCAAACTTGAGGGGGAAGAGATCCTGGTGGGAATCCCACTTGATGCGTAGGTAACGTAAACTCCTTCGCTGTAATCGCCAAGAGGAGAGGATCTATTTGTTCAGTGGATCCAGGGGCACGAGATATCATGCCCCTGGGTTGTTGTAAAGACTCTTTGTGTCCGGCCATAGCGCCATTGGTACCCGGGAATGTTGGGAGCAAAGTTGAAATTAATTAATATAAGATGGGATCGGGCACTTGGATCCCCGAAATGATACCTGGAAGATCGAAAAAATGATCAGGCTTTCAGTGAAGTAGGTGCAGTGGCTTCACAGGCCAAGACAAATGCGATATGATATGACCTTGGTGTGCGCCGCAACCGCGAATCTTGCGGGCGCGGCGCCTTGCATGTCGCAATATTAACCTTGCAGGAAAGAGGAAAAGCATAATGGCGGAAAAATGGGTTTATGCCTTCGATGAAGTCGATCAGGCGGAGAATCAAGCTGGCTCGTGGGAAGGTGTGCGTGCCTTACTCGGTGGCAAGGGTGCAAACCTGGCTGAGATGACGCGTATCGGCGTGCCGGTCCCGCCCGGGTTTACCGTCACTACGCAGGCGTGCAACGCCTTCCTTGCCAACGAAAATACTTTCCCGGAAGGGATGTGGAAGCAGGTTGAGGCGGCGATGGTAGCCACCGAGAAGATGACCGGAAAAAAATTCGGCGATCCTAAGGATCCGCTTCTGGTCTCGAGCCGCTCGGGTGCAAAATTCTCCATGCCGGGCATGATGGATACAGTGCTTAACCTTGGTATGAACGACGAGTCGGTGAAGGGCATGATTGAACTTACCAGTGACGAGCGCTTTGTGTACGATGCCTACCGCCGTCTGGTGCAGATGTTTGGCTCGGTGGTCCTGGATATCCCGGATGAAGCTTTTGAGGATCCTCTGGATGAATACAAGAAAAAGAAAGGTTACAAACTGGATACCGAGTTGAGCGGCGAGGACTGGAAGGAGCTCACCAAGACTTTCAAGGCTGTAATCAAGAAGTATAAGGGTTTCGAGTTTCCTCAAGATCCCTACAAACAGCTGCGTTACTCGATCGAGGCCGTCTTTCGCTCCTGGAACGGCAAGCGCGCCGTGGATTACCGCAACGCGGCCGGGATCAGTCATGATCTAGGCACCGGTGTGAATATTCAGACCATGGTGTTCGGCAATATGGGCGATGATTCAGGAACGGGTGTGGCCTTCACGCGCGATCCGGCAACGGGCGAAAGGGAAATATACGGTGATTACCTGATGAATGCCCAGGGTGAGGATGTCGTTGCCGGTATCCGCAATACAAAACCTATCAAAGAGCTTGGACATGATTCGGCCAAAGCCTACAAAACCTTCGAGGAGATCTGCGAAAAGCTCGAGCAGCATTACAAAGAGATGCAGGATGTCGAGTTCACGATTGAACGCGGAGTGCTATGGATGCTCCAGACGCGCGATGGTAAGCGCACGGCGAAATCAGCCGTCAAGATCGCTGTCGATTTCGTGGATGAAGGTTTGATCACCAAGGATGAAGCCGTCACCCGCATCACGCCTGACCAGGTGAACGCTTTGCTGCACCCCCAATTCGATTTCGAAGCCTTGGCCAACGCTCGCGAAGACGGCAAGATGTTCGCCAGTGGAGTCAATGCTTCACCCGGCGCGGCGGTCGGAAGGGTATATTTTGACGCCGATACGGCTGAAACCAGGGCGAAGGAGGACAGCGAACCGGTCATCATGGTTCGACCCTTCACCAAACCGGACGATGTGCACGGCATGCTGGCCGCGAAGGGCATCCTCACCAGCGAGGGTGGCGCTACGAGTCATGCGGCTGTGGTCGCACGCCAGTTTGGCATTCCGTGCGTGGTTGGTGCTGCGGAACTGAAGCTTGACCTGAAGGGTCTCAAGATGGAGGCCAATGGCATCACAATCAAGGAAGGCGATTGGATCTCCGTCGACGGGACAACGGGTGAGGTCTTCCTGGGCCAGATTCCGACGACGATGCCGTCCTTCGAAGAACAAGAAGAACTGCTCACACTCCTTGAATGGGCGGATGAGATTTCGGCGCGCACGGGCGCCCGTAAAGGCCCTGAAGGGTTCCCGACACAGGGGCTTCAAGTTTGGGCGAATGCCGATTATCCCGCCGACGCCCGACGAGCGCGTGAGTATGGCGCACAGGGCATTGGATTGTGCCGTACCGAGCATATGTTCTTCGAGCAGGAGCGCCTGCCCATTGTCCAGCGCATGATCCTGGCTGACGATCCGGCAGAACGTGTTAAGGCCCTGGATGAACTGCTGCCCTTTCAGCGAGAGGACTTCGATGGCCTGTTCGAAGCCATGACCGGTTTACCGGTGATCATCCGCCTGATCGATCCCCCCTTGCATGAGTTCTTGCCTGAGATGGAAGAACTGATTGAGGATGTGGCCACAATGAAAGCTAAGGGGGAGACGGATGGCCTGGCAGAAAAGCAAGCACTCCTAACATCGGTGAGGGGTCTGCATGAGAGTAACCCCATGATGGGTTTACGCGGTGTGCGCCTCAGTATCTTAATGCCCGAGATTGTTGAAATGCAGGTGCGGGCGATCTTTGAGGCCGCCGCTGACGTGAAGCTGCGCGGGTTCGAACCCCATCCGGAGGTGATGATCCCGCTCACCGGTCATATCAACGAATTGACCGCCATCCAGCCTCGCCTGGTGGAGATTGCTAAAGAGGTGATGGATCAGAAAGGTGTCGAATTTGATTACAAGTTCGGCACGATGATTGAGATCCCGCGCGCGGCGCTGACAGCCGGTGAGATCGCCGAGGTGGCTGAGTTCTTCTCCTTTGGGACGAACGATCTGACCCAGATGACCTTCGGCTACAGCCGTGATGATGCCGAGCGTAACTTCCTGCTGGATTATGTTGAAAAAGGCATTCTGCCGGTGAACCCATTCCAGAGCATCGATGCCGATGGGGTAGGGCGATTGATGGAACTATGCACGGTGGAAGGACGTAAGAGCCGGCCTGAGCTGGAGGTGGGCATCTGCGGTGAGCACGGTGGCGACCCCGATTCGATCGAGCAATGCCATCGCTACGGCTTGAACTACGTCAGCTGCTCACCCTTCCGCGTGCCGGTGGCCCGCCTGGCGGCGGCGCATGCCGCGTTGGGGAAATAACCCAATCTATCAATTAAATATGCTAAAACCTTGAAGGGGCACGATCGATCGTGCCCCTTCTATGTGTTTGTACTTAAAGTGTCGAAAGAACTAGTTTATACAGATCCATTGACATGCGCTCCCATTCCAGACCCAGCAATTGTTCTGGGGATCGGGATGCGGTGGTTTTTCACAGACGGCCGCTTCGGGTTTGGGAGTAGGTGGCAGCAGGCAAATTCCCGGGTCGCTGGCATTTGGCGTGAAGCCATAAGCCCATCGGCAGGTATTATCCACCAGTGCCAATGCTTTGATAGGATAATTTGAATTGGTCACATTGGCTGAGCCAGCTTCTATAGATGTGAAGCGGTCGTGGTAATCGAAACGCTCAGCACTATATTCACCCGCATCGGCCCAAACGCCCCATAAAAATTGAGTTTGTGAGTCAATCAGCGAATGAAGAAAGGCAATTTGAACTCGTGCGCTATCGCTGGGGTCCTGCCGAACCCAGGCCTCATCGGGGCTAATACCGATGCCGTTTTCAAAGACGCAATCATCATATCCGTTTAGATTCCCTCCAGGGGTATCGGCGCGCATCGGTGTTGCTCCGCCGACGTCTTCGTCGCTATCCCGGCAGGCACGCACGCCATCCGTGGTCCAGGTGCTGGAGAGCGGTGAGGCGACCAGGATAAGCCAATCTCCGCGTCCGTCTCGATCGGAGTCAACCTCGACGCCATAATGGGCTTGACTATCGGCCGGAGGCGCACTCTCAAGGAAGATTGTTACATAGAGAAAGGCCCCGTTCTTGCTGATTTCAGCGCGAATAATGTCGAGTTCTGGACGGTAATCCATCGCTTCAGATGTATAAGGGCGCTCGAGTAAATTAATCTCAAAGTTGTCAGATAGCGACCTGCGTTCCGCTGCCAGCAATTCGGTTGAGGGGTCGGTGATAAATCCGTTCAAGCCAGCTGGACTATCCGGGATGGCTATATGGACGATGGTAGGGGAGGGGGTAAGCGTACTTGTGGGGAGCGGCTCAGGCTCCATGGTTGGCGGCTCTTCAGGTAGGGGTTCCTGCGTTGGCGCGAGCGCGGCTTCGACTTCCAGAGCGATCAGCGTAGCCGCCACGGCCTCTGCCGCGTCATCCGTATTCGTAGGGCCACATGCGACTATCAACAGGGATAGGCCGAGCGTGGTAGCCCAGATACAAGTCCTTGTAATAATTCTCATTCAATATCTCCCAATCTGAAATTTATCACGCGCAGAGAATGGGTTTCCCGACAAATCTCTACAAATTAATCAAAACAATACCATTGACAGAGATCTTGATACCAGGCGCATGATGGATGGTTGGGTTGTGGCGGTTTGACACAACCGCCGCTGCCCGAATCCCCCTCGCTGGTCTGTTCTGGCTCTTGTGGGATGACGAATTGGATCGGTTGCGAGCAGAAGGACAGGGTCTCCCGGCCGCGCGCGATCAGGCCCTGCAGGTAGGACCAGGTGTCAGCGCCATTCGCGGAAATCGTCGCCGCAAGCGGACCCACGCACTCATCGGGCAGGTTGTTTTCCAACCAGGGCAGGGAAAGGAGCAGGTAGCCGGTAAGGTTGGCCGCGTCCTGGAGTGTGCTCACGGGTTGGGTCCAACCGATACGCTCAGCGCACGCTTGGCTCTCGACCAATGAGAGTGGGGCTGAAGGATCTCCAAGCGTCTGTTCGCAGTCTGCGTCAGGATCCCCCATCATGCACGCATCGACGCTAATGGGATTGACAGAGGTCGTGAGCTCACGGGGCGCACACACTGAAGCCCCATACTCCTGGTATTGCTCAAGCCAATTGTAAAATTCATCGCTGCGGCAAGCGTTGGGCATGTTGTTGCCCAGCCGACGCAATGCTCGAGTGTAATGGGCGAGAAAGTTGCCCACTCCATAATCCGGAAAGCCGGTTGCGTTGAGCCCATAGTAGCCGATTCCACTAGCACATAAGGCGACATCCAGCGGGAAAGTACATGTGTAGGCTCCGCTCACACGTTCCATCACATTAAGAATGGCCGTAGTTGTGCAGCTGGCGGGGAGCAGATCCGGATCATGATCAAGGAGTGTAAACCAATAAGTAGGAAAATTATCGCTCATTCCACCGTGGGACGCCGCCCACCAGGGAAAACCAAGGTCATTGGCACAATCATCGAGTCCCTGCACTTGAGTGTTATCCCACCAATCCTCGACATAATCTGCATAGTCGGTTTCAAGGCCGGTGCAAGCATCTTTGATCAATTGCATTCTTTCATCTGATGCACCGATCTCGTCCAGTAGGGCGTATCGCTTCCAGAATCGGTAGAAATCACCCCAATGGTCCAGATCTGTGCTGTTGCGTAGATTTGGATCGCCGCCCCAATGCTCATTGATGGCTGACAGACAAGCTTGAATGCGGTCCCGTCGCCCCATGCGATGATGCCAGCGGGACATCTCCTCGCTACTCTCCGGTGCGCAATACTGTTCAAAGTCTGGGTATTTGCTGTTACTTTTATTCAGGGCGATCGATTCCAGATAATTGGAGAATGCTTCCCATCCTTCAAAGTTGGAAAGGTCCCCGTCCCATTCGACAGCCATAGCACAAGCTTGGATGCCCGATCCTACCTGGCCTTGCTCCTCCATCCAATCAAAATAGCCTTGCCAGAAGGTCTCGCTGGTGCACTTTGCGGAGAGGATCAAACCGTTATCGATGGCGTTCATGATGAGATCAAAGAATGCCTGCTGACCTTGGATCGTGGTCACATTGACTTCGAGGCCTGCGGCGCAGGCCATGATCTCATCGTTCAAACCCAGCCCTTCAGCCGACAAAGAGGCAAACTGCATGTTCGAGAAGCCAGCAGTTTCATCGATTGTCATCTGAAGTACGTACTGGTACATGTCGATGGCTTGATCAAATCCGGCTGGCGGTGGGGTGATGATCCTCGCCATTCCGGTCCAGAAATCTCCACAGGTGGGGTCGAGCGGCTTCGCCAGGGCTCGAACCCTGTCATAGAGATCGATCAGGGTGCCTTCTGAAAACGCCTGCGGTTGTCCGAGTGCTGAGGCGCAGGAATCTGCACAATTGAGCAGATCACCACAATCGCTCTGGGGCGTTAAGAGATGTTCCGTTCCCGCACACGCTTCCGGTAGAGATCCCAGCTCTACCAGGGCCTGCGAACAGGCTAAGATCGCCTGGTAGCCACTTACTGGATCGGGTTCGAAGGAGTCCCAACCCGCTGCTGCAGCGACGCCCTCGGCCAGGCTGAAATCAAAGGCTAACGCCGTAGGTGGCTCAGGAATATCAGGTTCGGACCCCCAGAGTGCGGTGCCGTTCGACCCCCAGATCGCGACTGGGCTAGGATTTGATGCGCTGTTCCCGCCCCACATCGCCGTACCATTGGTCCCCCAGATGCCTTGAAAGCCGCCAAGAGCGCGCAGGGATACCGTGACCTCGCTTAAGGAGGGCAGCGATTCGCCATAACAGTAAAGGCGAGTTGGACGCTCTTTAAAACTCAGGCATTCATAGGTCAGGTTCGGTGGCCCTGTTACCGGCAGCACTTCAGCGATGTAGCGTCCGGGTGGAACCTCCCCATCATATACAAAACTGAACTGCATCTTATCGTGATCAAGATAGGAGACAGCAACCAGATCGAAAGGCTGCTGGCAGGATTCAACTGATGCCGGGTTCATCAACGGCCAACCTTGGAAATAGGTTAGGCTTTGACTCTCCGATTCGTTGGATTGGTTCACATCTTGCGCTTCCTGGATCGAGATCGAAGCGGTTTGTGATTCAGGTTCGGGAGGGGTGTTCGTAGGGGAAGCGCAGGAAGCCAGCAGCCCTAAGATGAGAAAATAAGGCAGGTGTCGAATTCTCACGAGTTACTCCTTCTCTGACCGACCAAGGGGGCATGCTAGTAACACGCCACGAGGGCTCGGGCGTCAATCCTTTCGGCAGATTGCACGAGATCAGATAGGTTGACTTTGAATCTCTCACTTGTCATTCGATCCGTCCGTGTGAACGATCTGCCATTCCATCCCGGCAGCGCCACCGGCATGGGCTGACTTCAGCTATATGTGAAGTCGTGCATTCGAATGCTTGGAGCGGGTAAGTCAGCCAGAAACCGCGCCCGATGGGTGAAGGGCTGGATCCAATGTGCATAGATTGACGGGGTCGAACCGGGATGGGTTCCACCATCAGCGCTATTGTAGGAAGCGTGGGATTGCGGAGCCAGTGCTGAATGGCGCTCAGATATCGTCAAATGTCACAAAAATACCTAAATATATCTAAATAGGGGGGATTACTTTTGTACTACTTAAGTGCTTTACTGTCATTGGACGGAGGAAAGTCCAGAGGGAAGTCTTCCCACACGCGAATCGAAAGTGACGGTACACTGCTCACAGGTTAGCGAGGGTTTGCTATGAAATCGAAGCTATGGGAAGGTCAGGCCGCGCATCTGCTTGTGCTGGCTGTACTGCTCATCCCTGTGATCGGGTTTGCAATGCAGCCGGGGAGGTTGCATGGATCTTGGTTGGATCTTTCCACACGTGCATGGTACGCCATCGCCCTGATGATCCCCATCCTGCATCAATTTGGCGTCATGATCCTCTGGCGGCTCGAGCTGCATCGAAAGGCGTTGACCCGTTGGCTGGGCAAACATGCTTTCAGGGCATATCGGGGGTTTTTCTTCCCCGGGTTAATCGCCCGTCCATTGAGCCTGGTTGCCCTGGCGCTGGCAGACCGCCACACCCTCGCTGCTCCGCGCTGGATCCTGTACCTGATCGCAGCGTTGATGTTCCCGGTCCTGCTCTACCTGTTCTACTCCATTGCGCGCTATTTCGGGGTTGAGCGCGCCGCCGGCGCCGATCACTTCATCGAAGCCTACCGTCATAAGCCACTTGTCGAAGACGGAATCTACCGCTATCTTCCCAACGCCATGTACACAGTCGGTTTTTTCGCCCTCTACATCCCGGCGCTTCTTTTCGCATCCAGGGCTGCGCTGATTGTTTCCGCGTTCCAGCATATCCTGATCTGGGGCCATTATCTCTTCACCGAAAAACCGGACATGCGCCGTATCTATGGACAGACAGCAGATGGCTGAGCCTATTGAGCGACCTTCAAAGGAGGACTTCGAAGCTGTGTACCAGCTGCTCGTTCGTTCGGATGTGGCTGAGTATGGCGAAGCGGATTCTGAGCGCAATGATCTGGAGCACGCCTGGAGCCAGCTCGATCTCAGACAAGATGCGTGGCTGGTGAAACAAGAAGGGGGTGAACCTCTGGGGTATGCTGCAGTGATGCCTTCGCGAGGGGAATTGCGTTTCGAGGTGTATGTCGACCCTACGCATGGCAGCACACAACTCGCAAGTGAGCTGCTGAAGCGATGTGAACAACGGGCAAAGGAGCTCTCCCAGGAAAGGGAGATTGTAGCCCACAGCTTCCTTGCCCATGTCAACCAGCGGGATCAAGAGATCTTTTCCGGGGCAGGGTTTGCCTTTGTCAAATCGTATTATCAGATGCATATCACCCTGCACGATGACCTTGAGCAGCCACGCTGGCCAGAAGGTGTTACTGTGCGGTCGGCTGTTCGGGGGGTCGATGAGGAGGACATCTACTCAATAGTGCAGATCGCTTTTGAACGACCGCCGGATGAAAGACCGACCTATGAGCAGTGGTTTGCCCATATGATCCGGCCTGAGCTCTACGATCCTGCGCTCTGGTTTCTTGCCATGGCGGAGGATGCCATCGTGGGAACCTGCCTGGGTATCAATTACGAAACAGAGGGCTGGATTCGACAATTTGGGGTGATCCCGGGATGGCGAGGTCGGGGCATTGCTTCGGCTCTGCTACGCCACAGTTTCCTGGCATTTCATCGGAGAGGCTATGCCCGGGTGGGTTTAGGTATGGAGGCGAAGAATCAGAAGGCATTGCGTCTGTATGCTCGAGTAGGGATGAAGGTTCTGCGACAATACGACGAATACCGCAAAGTTTATTCCTCCAGATCCTAAGTTTGAGTAAGATAGAGGGATCATCTACGATTGATTGAACAGAGGGTTTCAAGATGAACGCAGTCGTTATTGTTTCTGCTGCCTACATCGCCGCCCAGATGATGGCCGATATTGCCTCCCTGCGGATCGTGACCTTGTTCGGGTTTTCCATCGATGCCGGGACATTGATCTATCCCTTCACGTTCACTTTGAGAGATTTGGTCCATAAAGTGGCCGGGATCAAGACAGCGCGGGTACTCATCCTGACGGCAGCGGCTATCAATATCCTCATGGCGCTCCTATTTTGGGTTGCAAGCGTTCTGCCGGCAGATCCACAGGTCGGTCCTCAGGTGGAGTTCGGCCTTGTCCTGGCGCCAGTCTGGCGCATTGTGTTTGCCTCGATCGTGGCTGAAGTGATCGCCGAATTGATCGACACAGAAGGCTATCGATTATGGGTGGAGCGCGTCACCGAAAGCTACCAATGGATGCGTGTTCTGGTATCAAACGCGGTGAGCGTCCCGCTTGACAGTTTCGTTTTCGCCTGGTTAGCTTTCGGGGGAATTTTACCGACTGCAGTGGTTTGGAGCATCGTAGCCGCCAATATCATTGTTAAAGGCTTGGTCACGTTGCTGTCCCTGCCAGGGATCTACCTTGTACGTGGAGAGCGGGGGGTCCCCCGAATCATCTACGACGAGCTAATCGAAGATCGCTGACATATCGATGGATACTCTCCCTGCATTCGGTTCTCTACCTATCGAGCGCATACTTC
>JBFFQB010000007.1:0-55334 GCA_041573795.1 Anaerolineales bacterium | reverse complement strand
TTACAAATAGCCCAGGAGCAATCACCCGACTTGGTCGTCTTGGATTGGATGCTGCCAGAACTCGAACCAGGTTTGGATGGCATTGAAGTCTGCCGGCGTTTACGGGCAACCAGCGATGTCCCCATCCTGATGTTAACGGCAAAAGATTCGGTGGCGGATAGAGTGCAGGGCTTGGACGCTGGTGCGGATGACTACTTGGTAAAGCCTTTTGCGCTCAACGAATTGCTGGCGCGGGTGCGCGCCCTGATCCGCAGATCTCGAGCGGATGAACCTGAGATCCTGACTTTCGATACGATGCGGCTTGATACCGGGACTCACCAGGCCTTCCGCGGTGAACGTGTGATCGATCTTACGGCGAAGGAGTACGAACTGCTCGAACTCTTCCTGCGACATCCCCGACAGGTACTGACGAGGGATCAGATCTTTGATCGTGTGTGGGGTTATGACTTTGGGGGTGAGAGCAACATCATTGAGGTCTACGTGCGCTACCTGCGGCAAAAGTCTGAGGCTGAAGGGGAATCGCGATTGATCCACACGGTACGCGGTGTCGGCTATGTTTTAAGGGAATCGACGTGAGTCTCAGGCTCCGACTCACAATCTGGTACACGGCGGTTTTGGCCGCCGTTTTGATTCTATTCGGCACGCTCGTATACACCTCGCTTAATTTCAGTCTTACCTCTGAAATTGAAAATACCTTGAACCGGACGGCCGATGAGGTCTTAGCCGCAGGCCAAACACCTGATGATCTGGCGATTACGTTGCGAGCCCTGGATCTGACAACAAATGTATATGTACAGTTTTTGGGGGTTGGTGGCGAGATCGTATGGCAATCCAACAATGCCCCGCTTGTTCAAGGGCCCTTTGATCCAAGCACTTTTAATGAAACCCAAAATGTATTTACAACCGTACAGTTAGGGCAAGACCGCTTGCGCATTCTTACCGTTCCCTTGTTGTCACGACCTGAAAATGAGGTTCTGGCGTATCTGCAACTCGCTTCCCCACTCCAGATCGTTGATTTCACCACCCGGATGTTATTGAGTGTATTGACAACCGGTGGGGTCTTGGCCTTGGTAGTGGCTGCGATCATCGGATACCTTGCTGCAGGCGCAGCATTGCATCCCCTGGATGAGGTCACGGCAACGGCCCTCCAAATTACTCGGGCAGATGATCTCTCCAGGCGCATCCCGCTGCTGGGATCTCCCACGGGTGAAGTGGGGCAGCTGATTCAGGCCTTCAATGAAACGCTTGAGCGTTTGGAAAGTTTATTCCAAGCGCAGCGTCGTTTCCTGGCCGATGTTTCTCACGAACTGCGCACACCTCTGACAGGGATACGGGGCAATGTAGATTTAATCCGTCAATTTGGAAAGGCAGACGAAGAATCGCTTGAAGCGATCAGTTCGGAAGTTGAGCGTATGACGCGCATGGTCCAGGATCTCTTGCTTTTGGCGCAAGCGGAAACCGGAAAGCTGCCACTTGCCCAGGAAGAAGTTGAGCTGGATACGCTCATGCTTGAGGTTTATCGACAGGCGAAAGTGCTCGCAAATGACAAGTTGATGATCAAAATAGGGCGAGAAGATCAGGCGCGCGTCATCGGAGATCGTGATCGTTTAAAGCAGGTAATCTTGAACCTTATCGCAAATGCGATTGAGCACACACCTAACGGTGGCGAAATACGGTTGGACCTATTGTGTGATGGGACGAATGCACGATTGAGTGTAAACGACACGGGCCAAGGAATCCCTGAGGAAGACTTGTTCCATATATTCGAACGCTTTTACCGCCGTGACCCTTCTCGCAGCCGCAGATCGGGCGGTGGGGCCGGGTTGGGGCTATCGATCGCCTATTGGATTGCGCGCAGCCACGAGGGCACGATTGAAGTCGCTTCGAAGGAGGGGGAGGGCTCCACATTTACGATCGTGTTGCCCTTGCTTACGAAGGAATGTGATAACGATCCAGAAGAAGAGCCGCACAAATCATAACGCCACAGCGATCCTTTGCCAGCGACAATTATCTGGGTTAATTACTCTCTAGAGCTCTTCGGCAGAGGTGTTCCCCGCCAGCTTCCAGCCACTCGACCAGCGTGTCACTCTGCACGTCACTGGTTTGAAGATCATCCCAGATGCCAGTTCCCCAGGCAACATAGCGAGTCGTTTCTTCGGCCCAACCTGCAGGGTGCCTGTCTATCACGCTGTGCCCACCGTTATAACCAGCAAGCGTCTTCCTAATATCCCCTTGAGCGAGTTCGTAGGCGCGTGCGAGGTATGTTAACCCGCGCATAGCGTTGACCTCAGGGTCGCTTGAATTTTCATTCGGCGCAAAGTGGTAAGGCATCACTTGAAAGAGACCCACTGCGCCGGCGGATGAAACCACCTGTGGGGCGCCACAGGATTCGATCTGCATCACAATGGCGACCAGCAGGGGTGGCAGGTCGTACTCCGCAGACCAGCGTAATACTGCCTCTTTCCAAACGCGAACACTCGGGGAAAATGCCGAGAAATCTATTTCATCACCTAGATTGGGAGTGTTTGGAAGGGTAGATAGTATTTCAGAGGCTGTGCTTTGTTGCGCTTTTACGAGGATGCGCTTTGATGCGTAGGGAAAAAGCCGGAGCGTGAGCACTACCAGTACACTGAGCAGTGCGATTGGGATCAGAGCAGCGGTGAGGTAAGGAACGGGCGTCAGGTCAAGCGGCCTGACCCGACGCCCGTAAGGACGAGAGAGTGCACCCATACCTGAAAGGTTACTCAAGGAGTGCGCTGTGATCGCGCCGCCATCGGTCGCGGTTGTGGCTGACCATTGCGGGGATCTGGTTTTGGCGCCGGTTGGAAACTAGGCGCGGGTTGTCGAGATCGCTGCCTTGATGCTCCGGCAGGTCGAGTGGTTCGATGCTGTGTGGAACCTGTATTTGAACGAGGATTGAAAATGCGGCTGCTGGCCATGCTGAAACTCCCGATGATGAGAATTCGCAGGAGCCAGACCAGGATAGCAACAAAGATCGGTACTGATCCGATCAGTGTTTCTCGTCCGAGCACCTCGTTACCAAGACCGTTGTGGCCAATCAGGGCCAGCGAGACTGCCCACCAGGTGAGTGCTGCGTTCATGGTTGCAGCAAGTAGCCAGGCAGCCAGCAGATACCAGGTTTCAAGGGACTTTGCCTGGCTACGCTCAGACGTGAATAACCGCACGATGCCGGCAATATCCATGCCGCAGAATGCCAGGGCCAGAATCGTGGACCATGTGATACCGGCAAAGTGTAAGTCGCCGAGAAGATCATAAAGGGCGAATTCGGTGGTCCCGTAATTGAAGCCCTCAAAGGCGAACAGTGCGCTGATCATCAAGAGCCCGTATACGGATACCCGCGGTAAGGGAAAGCGAGCAAGAAGGTTGTTCCAAAACTGCTGCAGACCCTGACCTATAGATAGGTGTTTCGAGCGTGAATACGTGGACATGGCCGACCTCCATATCGAACGAATGTTCTAGATGGGGTCAGTATAGAACAGATGTTCTTCTATTGTCAAGAGGCAAACCCTCAAATGGGATGCTCGCTCAGGAGGCTTTATATTTCGGTGCTGGCGCACCGATTTTCTCAATAGATCGAGACCCAATCAATCAGCGCGTTGATCTGGGCCTCGGATTTTAGTGACGTAGAGATGGATCAAGTAGGCACCGAGAGCCATCGTCGGCAAAATGATGAGTCCTGCTTCCGGGCCAAAGGCGCCGCCAGTTATGATTTCAGGCCCGGTTGTGGTGTGCTGGATGAGACGAAAAGTGTTGAGCCCGCTGACTGGGAAACCGAATATATTGCCCTCAAAGAAGTTCCAACCGATGTGAACACCGATCGGTAGCCAGAGCTGGCCCGTTCGAAGCCAGCCGTATGCCAGGAAGAATCCCGCAAATAAGATTCCGATGGTGGAGATCCAACTGCTATTGGGATTGGCGGCATGTAGCACTGCGAAGATAGCGGACGAAATAAAGATTGCCCAGCCACGATTTAAACCATCTTCAAGATTTTGGAGATGATAGCCCCGACTAAGTATTTCCTCACTAAACCCGACGAGGATGAAGGTCAAGAGTCCGGCGAACAATCCCCGGGCGACAGTGCTCAAGCTATTCTCCTGCCAGGCCCATGCATCGAAAATTGTCCAGCCCAGGGCTAATTCAAAGAGCAGGATCAAGCCCATCAGGAGGCCAGGTATGGCAAAACCAATTCCCAGATCCTTCCAGAAGTGTGGTGTAAGCTTGAACCCAAGGGATCGAAAGCTGCGACGATCCAGATAGCGTCTTGCCAGCCAGGTTGCAGCCAAGATGCTCACTAGCTCAATGGTTAAGGCGAGCAGGCTGGTATCCAGGCTCCCGAAGCCAGTAGGCGCGAACAAGTTGAAGGAGAGCAGAACGAGTATGCTGCTGACCGCGCCAAGGATGAGCGTATGCAAGAACAGTCGCCATCCGGCGCGCAACCTTGGCTCATCAGGCGAGACAAAGACACGTGCAAGAATATTACGATTCGGTTGAGACTCTGCTGGATCCATCCTGATCAATCGCCTCCGATAAAGGGTATTTGGGAGAGCGAATGATAAGAGATATCGGGTCAGGAGGTCAAGATCTCGCGAAGAGAAGTACCAAGCTTTTGGTCCAGGATATCAAGTGATAGATGTTGTTGGCCCAGCTTGAAGTTATGTTCGGCTATCTGGTTGAGTTGCTCGGGTGCCCGCAGGGGATGTTCTAAGGCGCGTACCGCTTCAAGATGGGGGACGGCATCGAGTTCCAGGATCTTAAACCCTTTGACCTTGAGGTCTTGAAGGGCGGGATTGTTTTTCAAGGTCACCAACGCTTTAGAGAAGTGGATCGCGTCGACGGCCTCGGCAGTCGCAGCTTGCGTCTGGCCAAAGGCCAGTGCATAGGCTGCGTGTTGATAGTAGAGTGCCAATTGAAGAGCATACTCTTCATGTTTCATGGAGGCGGTTTCTAGTCGATCTCCAACAAGGTGTACATTGATATCGAAGAGTTCAGCTGTCTCCATGATGAATTTCAAATAGCTTTGTTCTCGTAGATTTATCGCTGAGGTCAGTAAAAGCGCTGGCTTTCTGTCCATCCGGGCGATAAACGCCAAGACGGTATCGAGCCGGCTTGGTGGCTGCAGCGGTGAGGCTGCAAGGGCGATCTGTGTTTCCTGATTGATACCGACCTCGTCTGCGAAAGCTTCAGATGGCACCGGGTGTGACTCGGGGGAGGTTCGAAAATCGCGCATATACGGAATGACGCGTGCAAATACACCAACGCGCATCGCCAATACATCTGCCTGTACTGCAGTGGCAACGACATGTTGAATTGAAGGGAGCTTGGGTGGGAAGCTGCTAACGATGTAATCTCGGGCTGGTGAGTAATCGCTTTTTGCATACTCCCAGGCAAAATCGTGGTGACGAGCCAAACAGGCGATGTCAGTTTCTGCGATAACTTCGGTGAGCGCTAACCCGAGAGGGATATTGACGGGCAAGGCTAGTGCGTTTTCAACGATCAGAAGGTTGATGTCAAACGTTTGCAGAAACTGGTGAAGATGTTGCTTGATGTGGAAGCGAAGTGCCTGGATCGTTCCGGAGGTCTTTGAGGAGCGCTTGCCCTCATCATAGAGCTCAAGATTCAGCTGATCGACATCCGGGTGACGGAAGTCGGCTTCTGGGACAATCGCGGTTCGTTCTTCCGGTTGCGTTGATCTGCCGGTGAAATAGAAGCACTCATGCCCCATTCGAGTCAGCGCATCCTGCCAAATTGAACTCTCAAGGCTAACGCGGTCCGTGCCATTAAAGTGGGTTGATACGAAACCAATGCGACTTGGGGTAATTTCCATACTTACTCCACCAGAAAAGGATCACGCTGGCTGCATTTGACCTTGGTATTCATTCTGCAAGGAACCAGCAACAATACCAATAGGACCCTGTGGTCTTATCTGTAAGCAGTGCACCACTCGTGCCACGACGTTGGAGATGTGAGATGATCCTCGATAATATCTCATATGAAACAGCAACTTGAAGATGATTGTAGCTGACCTACGTTGCGTAATCTGTTTGGGGGAGGCAAGGCTCAAATTGATATCGCCCCCGGAGCTATATATTTAGGCGATGAGCGAACAGCCCAGCCAATGTGTACAGCTAGAATAGTCTACTGATCGGATCCCGCACGAATGATACGACGGGAGAGGCCCGATCCCAGCAATGCGAGTCCGTCGGTGGTCATGTAGTGACTGGCATGGGCGTCAAAAAGGACGGAAGCGCGCGAGGCAAAGTCTTCATCCCCTGGCCAAAAAGCCAGCGCCAGCCGTAGCCTGGGCAGTGGTGTAAAGGCATATGCCGCAGGTGCAAGAGCGGGGAGCTGGAAGCCATCCAGCCGCTGTGCTGCAGAATGGAAGGCCTCCAGATCATCCCCGTAATGCTGTGCCAAACGGTCACCGCTGTAGCCCTGGAAGGCTTGATTGTAGAAAGCGCCGTCGGGCAACTCCCGGAATCCAATCCAACGGTCGGCCAGATCAATGCCATCAGCGGTGTGCAGGTAGTAGAGCAGCATACCCTGGTCGAAGACCGAGCAGATTTCTCCTTCGGGCAGGTAAATCGCTTCCAAGGCAGGCCAGGGGATTGACACCTGGCGATCCCAGTAACGAAAGTTAAGCGCGTCGCCCTTAAGCTCGGCGCCTGTGCAGATTGCCAGGTTATTTTGGTTGCGCTGGCGCACCTCTTCCCGCACCTGGTCGACACGGCGCGACATACTTTCCTGCCAGGCCTCATGGGCGCGAGCGACCTTATCTTCGCCGCTTGGCTCCTGCCCACCTGCCCGGTCAGTTAGCCCCCCCACATTAACTCTCCTGGAATCTATCGATGTATGCCCGCACGAGTGGGTAGCCCGTCAAACGATCGTGGAAGAAGTTGTTCACAAGATTGATCACTTCAGCCCGCGTCACTTCCACCGCGCTTTCCCAAGCCTCTCCCGACTGATCATCGGAGAGGGCGCCGCGCAGCTTCAACAGGGAACGCACGATTTCTGTCTCCTGCTCACCTTCAAGCGCATCGACGACGGAGAGTACGAGCTTATCGGCCTGGTCGAGCAAGGCTTGACGCGGAATGCTACCAGGCTCGTTGACGACGTCATCGATCGTGCGGATCAGGGACCATACCTGGTAGAGCGCCGTCGCCGGTTCATCGAACAGTTCGCGGATAAAAGCCGCCTCCTCGTAGCGCCCGGTTAAACGAAAGATGTTATACATGCGCTTGGCGGCCTTGCCGTAGTTGGCGCCTTTGCCCAAGTACTTACGCACCTCTTTCTCAAGCTGCTGAACATATTCATCGAGCGCGTCAGCAGAGACGTGCTTGGCAAGCTTGGAGAACAAGGGTACCGATTCGGCTTCGAGGTAAACCTCCTGGAAATAGGGATCCAGGTAGCCATCCAGCGGGACAATCTCGCCATCCGGCTTTTCCCAGGTCACATCGAGCATGTTGGAAGCGTTCGCTAGCTCTCCACGAACGGGATCGACGACGACCCAATCGAGCTTACACCAGCCGGGGTCCTGAGCGGCATCCTCCCAGGCGATCTCGACCGGGCTCCCATCTGGCGCTTGGGCTTTTATCGCTCCAGCTTGGATCTCTAAGAATGACCAGGACATGGGAGTGCCAGCTGCATGGTGCTTTCCCTCCCGAATCACATCCTGGGGGTAGGAACCCAGTTTGACCTCAATTAACTGGAAGGTCTCGCCGCTGGCTGTGTCGAGTGCTTTTTTGCGCATTATGCGCCCCAGGATTCGGCAGGCCTCTTCCTGCGTTTTGGCGATGATGTTGATCCGTTCGAAGTAGTCACAATCACCGGGGTACGTTTGGATCTTGGATTGCGCTGCCGAACCCGAGAGTGCTAAGGCGGTCTCGACAACCCCGGGCTCATCCAGAAATTCAACCAGCTTTCCAACCTTGCGGAAGTAGTTTAATTCCTCATCGCTAAAGTCGAGCATCGTCACCTTGTGTCCGAAGACGCCGGTGCGCGTATCGACGACGACCTCGCTGCTGCCTTTCGCCGCACTGACGGCCGTCAGCCATTGGAGAGCTTCTTCTTCGTCCAATTCGACCCCGAGGCGTTGTGCCGAGTCGAGTATGCGTTGCAAGTCTACTTTCGCTTCAGAATCATTCATTTTTAAACCTCGCTCATCCTTTTTTTTCCTTGCTCATCCTCAGTAAACTGTTAAATATGCGTGCCTGGTCCCTGGCATCTTCGAGCGCGTTGTGGCTGAGTTCTATAGAGATCCCAAGCGCTTTCGTCACTGCGGCCATGCTGGTTTCATTCCAGGTTACGGCACATATTCCCATATACAGTGCCTTGATATCCAGGGCGCGGTGACCGAAGGGATTGTGACCAAGATATCGCTGGAAGTAATCCGCGATAAACATCCAATCGAAGGCGGCGTTAAAGGCGACGAAGACCGGCTGTTCGCTCTCGGGAACCGTTTGCTGGATCCAGTGAGCAAAGGATTCCATCGCCTCGCCAGGTGGTGTCCCCTCTTTTTTCAGTACATCGGGATCCAGGCCCGAAACTTTGACCGCCGAGGGCTCACTTTTTTCCCTATCCGGACTTAGTTCCACGTAGAAAGAGGCTGTTGGGTCATCCACTCGGCAAGCACCAATAGACAACATGGCGTAATGGCTCGGCGTTGGGCCGGCTGTTTCGATATCAACCGAAATATAAACCGTGCCAGGCGTGTCAGATTTCGTCAAACGAATCGAACCATAACGATCTGATGTGCGGATCTGTGTATTGCCACCTAGCTTCCACTGAGAATATTGCCCAGAATATCACCACCGATCCCGGCGGCACCCTTCTTCTCTCCGGTCTGCTGGAAGCGAGCGGCTGCCAGGACCCGATCGGCAAGTCGCGAAAATGGCAGGCTTTGAAGGTAGACCTTCCCGGGTCCGGTTAGGTTTGCCAGGAAAAGTCCTTCACCCCCGAAAAGGGCGTTGGTGAACCCGCCGATAAATTTAATGTCGTAGTCGATGCTGTCTGAGAACGCCACCAGGCAGCCAGTGTCGACGCGCAAGGATTCGCCGGCGGCGAGGTCCTTCTCGATCACGGTGCCGCCTGCGTGCACGAAAGTCATGCCCGAACCCTTCAAGCGCTGCAGGATGAACCCTTCGCCACCGAATATACCCGCGCCGAGTCGTTTCGTGAAAGCGATTTCAATCTCGATCCCCTGTGCTGCACAGAGGAAGGAATCTTTTTGACATATGATCGTTCCGCCGAAGTCGTCTAGGGAGATAGGGACGATCTTCCCCGGGTAAGGAGCAGCGAAGGCGGCGTGTTGTTTTCCACTGCCAGTGTTCAAGAAAGTGGTGATGAAGAAGCTCTCGCCGGTGATGGCGCGAGCGAGGCCCTTGAACACCCCGCCACCCGTGCCAGTTTGCATCTGAATACCATCTTCCATATAGGTCATGGTCCCAGCCTCGGCACGAACCCCTTCGTTCGGATCCAGCGCAATCTCGACCAGTTGAAGGTCGTCTCCAAATATTTGATAATCGATTACATCAGCCATGGTTTTCTCTCCTGGGGTGAAGTATGCAGCAAGTCTATCAGAGGATGATCGTGGTTCCAATGGTTGGGTTGGGAAATCAAATTTTGGTTGAGGTTGAACCCGACTCAATCCGCCTAAACGTTGTAAATTGATCGATCAAGCGGAAGCGAAATCGTTATCCAGCCCCCAGCGCATGGGGTTTTTAAGGATGTAATTGCGGTGGTGATTGAGGTCCGCCGCCTCGCGGATGATGTGGTCGTAGTAATTGCGTTGCCAGAAACGTTTACCAGGGGAATTTGTGAGTATGTTGATTTGTTTTGTGGTCTGGTACTTGTAGAAACCGATAATTTCACCAAGTGCGATCTTCCTACGTAGGGGCGGGGTTACTCCGCCCTGACAATGTGTGAGCATCATAACGATTGCATGCACATGATTCGGCATGGTGACATGCGAATCGATTCTAAGATCAGCAAAATGCTCCTGAGTGAACCTCCAGCTTTGATCTGCAATTCCGCCACCTGCTATGAGTTGGACTTTGCCATTTTGGATTGAACCTAAGTAGTGCACCCGCTTCTCAACGCAAATTGTCACAAAGTAAGCGTTTGGCAAGCTGTATTCAAATCCAGGAAATCTGGTGTTTTTTCTGCGTTGGTGCATGCTCTCCCCCTATGTGAAATGCCTTACTCGATCTCCTCCTCGATCCCGCGCAACCGGCGCAGGGTGGAAAAACGCCCACTTGAGCGTTTCCTTCGACGTGCCGCTCGCCTACGCATCAGTAAGCCTATCCCACTAAGCGCGGCGCCCAGCAACAGGACACGCATATCCCCTTGCTGTACCTGCAACGTCATGACAAACACAGTCAGCAAGATGATACCGATCAATATCAGCGCCGCTGCAAAACGTGTGACCATCCTGGCTAGTAAGGAGCCCCCTCAAACGAGGGGACTCCATGAAAGACGCTAACGGATGATTGTGTGAATTTGCTCATGCATATAGAGCGGTAGATAGTAATGCCCACCAGCATTCTTACCTGAGGAACCTGAACCTTTCCATCCACCAAAGGGTTGAAAACCAGGCCATGCTCCTGTGGTCGCCCCCTGTGGACGATTGGCATAATTAACGCCTGCTTCAATGTTCTCGAAGAACCAGGTGGCCTCATCTTCAGAACCATAAAAACCGGAGGTCAGGCCGTACATGACATCGTTGGCCAATTTCATCCCTTGCTCGAGGCTATTGATTGGGTGGATCATGGTAATTGGAAGGAACATCTCCTGTATCCAGAGTCGGTGACTGTGGGGTACATCCACAGCCAACGTGGGTTGGCAGAAGAAGCCTTTGCTGTACTCGCCCTTGGTGAGCGTCTTGCCACCCGCAACAAATTTGCCCGCACGTTTGAGCGACGCGGTAAATTTCTTAAAATCCTCATAGGCGGACTTGTTAATCACCGGCCCCATGAACACGGTTCGATCCGTAGGATCTCCCACCGTGATTTTCTGGGTGACCTCAGTCAGTTGCGTGACCAATTCTTTATACACCGGACGTTCGACGTAGATGCGAGAATTGGCAGAACATTTTTGTCCTTGTAACCCGAAGGCAGATCGCAGGATCCCCGCTACGGCGCGATCCATATCGGCGTGGCGAGATACGATCGAGGGATTCTTACCACCCATCTCCAGGATCGCCGGCCGGGGGTATAGCCCACTGGCGAAGGAGCGGTAGATATTCATGCCCACATCGAGGGATCCAGTGAAGGTAACGCCATCAACTTCTGGACTGTCGATCAAGGCCTGGCCCAATGTGCTGCCCGGACCAGTAACATAGTTAACAACGCCGTCGGGAAGGCCAGCCTCGCGAAAACACTCTGCCAACAATCGCACTGTCCAGGGCGTATCCGTGGCGGGTTTCATCACGACCGTGTTGCCGGCCACGAGTGCCGCACCAACCGGGCCAGCGGTGAGTGCTGCCGGGAAGTTAAACGGGCTGATTACAAGCCAGACCCCGTAGGGTCGCAGGACAGATGTATTGCTGGCGCGGTAACCTTTCAGTGGATCACGCCCCATCTTGACGACATAGCCTTTATTCAGCTCCATCTGATCACAGGCGTAGCGCATTAAATCGGCGGCTTCAGCGATATCCCCCAGCGCTTCCATGCGGTTCTTGCCAACCTCAAGTGAGATCACCGCCGCGATTTCGTAAATGCGCTTATCGATTTGGGCAGCCGCTTTTCGAACGAAACGGATGCGTTCCTTATACGATCGGCGTGACCAATTGGGGAAAGCCTTACGAGCAGCTGTAAGTGCTCGCTCCGCTTCGGCTTTTCCACCTTTCTGGAATTTGCCCAGGAGCCAATCCTGGTTGATGGGTGAGCGGTCTTCGAATTTTGTCTTTACGCGAACATCCTTGCCATTAATCAGCATGGCCTGATCTTTACCCAAATTGGCCTTTACTTTCTTCAATGCCCGTTCATAGCGCTGATGCAGTGCTTCAGGTGGACTGAACATGGTGGCGTAGGTTAATTTAAAGTCACTGTTCTTCTTGGCCATCGGTTTGATCTCCTAAGGGAGGACATGGGGGTGATTTCCTTGAAGTATATCGCCCCCATTCGACGTCGTCAAAAGGGCGTTGTATACTGCCAGGTGAGCCTCATACTAGTTACAAGAAGTCGATGATGACCTGGGTGGCAGAAGGTATTTACGCAGCGGGTGGGGAGCATATCCCCAGAACTTGGGCCGCATTCAGTCAGCAAACTAGCATCCGTTCCATCCTCCATCTTGCTTCAGGTCACCCACAACGATTTGAAGGTGCGACTCCATCTCAATTCCTGTGGCTGGATATTAATGATGAATCACAAGCTGATCTCCAGACCCGTAGACTCGCCGGTGAATATATCCTAAGATGCAGAGAATCAGGGCAAGCCATATTGCTCCATAGCGCTCAGGGCCGCCACCGTGTTCGATGGGCCTTTGTTGCACACCAACTTTGTAGCGGTCGAAAGCTTAAGACGGTCCTGCGTGAAGCAGCGGAAAAACCCTGGTTATCACCTTATTACACGGATATCGACATGTGGCAAACGTTTTATGATGTTATTCATGATGATGCCGATCATCATGCCTCACGACTAGAGGAGTGACGGATGCTGTTCCACGATGCAGTTTTCATCGGAATCAATCCCACGGCTGGGAAACGGCCGATCCAATATGCAGCGTTGGATCAGAACAAGCGCCTCATCGTCCACGAACAGGGAGACCTGGAACAGGTCCTTGCATTCCTGGCTTCGTTTGAAAGCGCACTCGTGGCGGTTGACTCGCCCCAGGGGCTCAACAAAGGCTGGATGCGCAAGCCGGAGGTGCGCCGATCATACGGACTTCAGCCCGGGGGACGGGCATGGACACAATGGCGTGTTTGCGAGTATGAGCTTAGACGTCGCAACATTCGCCTCTATAACACACCTGAGCGCATGGCACAGACAAAGAATTGGGTCCAGGTCGGGATTGCGTTATTTCGAAGAGCGCAGGATATGGGTTATCGCCTGTATGAAAAAGGGCAGAGCAATAGCACACGTATGCTTATCGAAGGACGTGCCCATACGGGATATGCTGCCTTGTTAGAACGGCGCCCATTCAAGAAGGATACGCTTGAAGGCCGACTACAGAGGCAACTTGTATTGTTCGTGGAAGGGCTCGAGGTACCTAACCCGCTGCATGCACTGGAAGAAGTGACTCGTCATCATCTCCTGTCGGGGCATCTTCCCCTGGACGAGCTGCACGATCATGAGAGCCTGGATACCTGCATGGCAGCGTACATCGCTCTCATTGTGGGGAGGGAACCCGAACGTGTGTGTCAGGTTGGTCTAGCTGAAGAGGGCTTCATCACGCTTCCAGTGCCAATTTTAAAGGATTTCTATCCTTAGGTGTTGAGGTGATGATCATCGCTGGCTGAATGGCTATTGAAATGGCCATCCGGAGACCTGTATACTCAATACAATGTTCTAGGGGTCACTACGCCGCCAGCAGAATCAGCGACCATAGTTCAGTTCAGCGTGAAGGCAACCCTTCGGTCAAGGACGTCCAGGATTACCCCAGGGGGGGTATGCACAGATGCAAACAAGGCACCTGGATGGGGGATCTTCAGGAATTCTCTCAAGAGGATTCTAGGGACTTTGGATGCGTGCAGGGTGTCAATATAATTGAGAAAGGCAGCCAAAGAGGGCTGTTTTTTGATTCCTACTTTGAGGAGATAACGATATGAGTCATCGAAACCTCCCAGCTGCATTCCAGGCCCTAGAAGCTCGCCTGGCTGAATTGCAGGCACGTTATACCCGTGGGGAATTGGATCCCCCTGCGTATCAAGGTGAAGTCCAGAACCTGAAAGTTAAGGATGACTCTGGTCGAGCCTGGTGGTTGGGCGGCGAAAGTGGTGCCTGGCATTACTGGGATGGGAGCGCATGGGTGCGCGCCAATCCTCCCTCTATGGCGCAACCGAGACGTGGGGAGGCTACGCAGAAGGAAAAGCGATCAAGACGACCATTTATGCTCGGATGTGGGATAGGAACTCTGATTGTGGCGGTGCTTGCTGGGACAGTCCTGATCGCTGGATGGCAAGCCTATCAGCAAGAGCCCATGATTGTGGAAGGTCTAGAACCTGAAAGCCTAACCTTAACGCAGCACTCACTATCGTCAGACCAAATTGTGGTAATCGATCGGTTTGATTACCCGGAAGCTTTCACCATTTTATTCTATGAAGAAGAACAAATGGATGGATCACTGATGAATGTACGCTTCGAGACCTGGAGCTATTACACATCAAGTGTTGAATACACCTTCCTCAACGGGGTACAGGAGGCTGAAGACCCATTGGAAATCGAGTTGGTGGGTGATCTGGTTCCCCAGCCCTATCGCCCCGAGCAATTTGTGGCGTATATGAGCCTGGATGACTTAATCGCTTCAACAGGGATAGAACAATATCTAATTGTGCCGTTGGAGAGAGAGCTGGTTGACGGTGGTGAGGTGTACTACGCAGACGAATTGACGTTTGGTCTGAAGAACAATGAATTGCTGTATGTCGAGGCGTTGGCGTTGGAAGTCGGTGGATAACATGACTGGATCAAGGACGACTGCTCACATCTTCTTGTTGTGTGTCTTTGCGGGGGGATTGCTTCCCGCATGTGGTTCTCCAGCCAATTTGGAGACACCCCACGACCAGGACGATGCTTTATTGCTTCAGATTTCCAGCCATGTGCGTTTATCCGGAGAACCGGATTTAGAATCGTATGTCTTGAAAGCTCCTTCCGCGTATAAGTTAGCCTACAATCTTCCAGCGCTTGCACCCAATTCGACAACTGAAGTCGATATCCTCGTCGATCTGTACACGACCTACGCGAGTAGATTGCATTCACAAGGTAACTTGACGGATAGCAATATCGACCGCATGGTGAAATCTCTCGATATCAAGATCAAGAATCTAAATGTGCGCTCCCAACAGCTGGAAAAACGTCGACGCCGTAGAGGGCGCGGGCTGGCAAGATTCTTCCGAAGGGTGGGGCGTGGTATCGGTCGCTTTGCCCGTCAGCTCGGCAGGGGCATTAAAAAAGCTACCGAATACTTGATAAAAGAAGTAGCACCTGAAGTGATCCGAGATATGGTGCTGACAGGCCAGCCATTGACCGCCAAGATCTTCTGGAAGGGTGTACGCAAAGCGGTGCGGTCGCGGCTGAAGAGAGCCGTTGGTCTTAATCTGGCAAAACAAGGTGTTCCACTGGAAATTCTTGCAGAAGCCGGATTAGATTCTGACTTAGAGGAGGAGCAGGAACCGGAAACCGAAGTCCAACCTGCTGAACCAGAAGTAGAGCAAGAGCCGGAAACCGAAGAACAACCTGTCGAACCGGAAGAAGAAGTAGAGGTTCTGCCTGTCATCTCTGCGAATGGACAGTTTTCCGAGATTTTGTCCGGAGCGGTTAATACTAGCAAACCTATGGGCGTAAATTTCCAACTCCAGGCGAATTATGTGACGGGGAAGATCGATGGCAATCTTACCGGGGGCCGTACCACCAGTGGCAATCCGGTTGATTGCGTATCCAATGAGGATCCATCGATTGTATACGAGACAGCATATGTGGATTACATCGACTCCTACACGGCAAGCTTCAGCGGGACGATCGATCCGGAGAGCGGGGATTTCAATCTCAAGATCGTCCCGAAGGGTAGTACGACCGATCGTCAGACTACACCGTTCACGGTTGAAAGCTGTCTGCCCTTAAACAGCCAGGCGGCTCCCGGGTCGGGGGGCTGGACCGGTGATGGCACCATCAGTGGCTATGTAACCAAGGATGGTTTCATTGACTTAAAAACCTATTGGACCAGTTTTGGTGGCCAAATTGAGGTTGCTGGAAGCTGGAGTGGTGTGGGAACGGTAGAAACACCCTGAGGCTTTACAAGGCCGAGTATACGCACCAAAAGCAAGGTTGTTCCAATACGGGCGGGCGCGCCAATGTATGGGTCCAAGCGGAATGATATTCAGGGTAGGGGAAATCTTTATTGGAGGTTGAACGTCTCATGAATGATGGCGTCAGGCTGGTCGGTTTATCTGGTGAGTATGGCGGCAAATCTTATCCCTTAGCAGAGCGGGAGACATTGATAGGTCGTGGTGAGGATTGCGCCTTGCAGATTGTCGACTCTCGCATCTCGCGCAACCATGCCATCATCCGTGCTGAAGGGGATAAATGGATCCTGGAAGACCTGGGGAGTACCCATGGAACTTTCGTCAAGGGTGAAAGGATACAAAAGGCAACGCTACATCATGGCGATACGATCACGATTGGCGAAACGCTCCTTCGTTTTGAACACGAACGCTCGCCGGATGATATTCCGACGGAGATGGTCACTGCGGATGAGGTCGCAACCGTTTTGGAAGGTCCTGATTTTGTTCCTACCGAGATGGCTTCGCCAGATGATGTAGCCACCGAATTCGTATCACCCGATGATATAGAAACACAATTCGTATCTCCAGATGATCAGGCAACGGTGATGGCATCAGATGCTGGGGAATTGGGTAGCGATGGCGCTTGTGCGCAGTGCGGGAATCTATTAGGGCCAGATGAAAAGTTCTGTGGGGAGTGTGGAGCCGCGCGAACAGTTCCATCCGAGCCGGAAACTCCGCTCACACCACCCACACGAAAAGCGGATAAACCACCACCAACTGCAAGCGCATCACCGCCTGTGGCAACCCCTCCACCTGCCCCAACCCGCGAGAAAAAACCGTTCCCATGGAAATGGGTAGCCATTGGTGGCGGAGTCGTTGCTGCAATCTTGATCGTTGGTGTGGGTCTCACCCTCCTGGGCGGACTGATCGGGAATGATGGAACAAGTCCAGACGTTGTGCCCGATTCGGAAGATGATGTACTCGTGCTTACACTGGAGGTCCTCGGAGATCAGGTGGGAGCAACAACCGTGGTCATCCCACCAACGCTGACACTCACGCCTGACTTGGTTGAGCCCACAGCAGAAACTCCACAGCCGACTGCGGAAAGCACGGAAGAGCCCCGGGTGGAGACGATCGTTCCTTCCGGTTCAGCTGTGGGAGGTTCCAGGCAGCTGGCTTTCGCTTCGAATCGAACAGGTCGTCCACAAATTTACCTCATTGACCTGGAAACTCTCGAGGAACGGCAGCTTACCGATAGCTCCAGTGGCGCCTGTCAACCCACCTGGTCGCCAGATGGAGGGCGCATGGTCTATACCTCACCCTGCAATACGAATCGCGAAGAGTACGCCGGGTCTTCCATCTTTGTTATGGAAGTTGACCTTGAAGGCAATCCCGGCGATGAGACCCAACTGCTCGTGACCGTTGGCGGTGGTGACTATGACCCGGCCTGGTCGCCTAACGGGGCTCGCATCGCCTTCACTTCCTGGCGTACAGGTCGCCCTCAGATTTTCACGGTGAATCCGGATGGGTCGGATCCGATCAATTGGAATGACGATCTGGCGTTTAACTGGGCTCCGACGTGGTCAGGCGATGGAGCCCAGCTGGCTTTCCTCACTGGCAGAGGGGGTGATGAAGAGATTTGGACCTTAGCTGCTGCTGGGGGTATTGAGACACGATTCAGCCGGAGTGATGGCAAAGATGTCGCTAGACCGACCTGGTCACCGGACGGCGCTACCATTGTGTTCGAGAAGATCGTGGGCAATATCCCGCGTCTGATCGCCGCACCGGTCGCCGATGGTGGTGTGCGCGAGTTGCAAGTCTGTCAAGAGGGTCAACTTTCACTGCAGCCGATGGGCGAACCTACCTGGTCACCTGATGGGACCTGGCTGGCGATTGAAACGTGGCCGGATGGGGTTAACCACGAGATTGCAGTGATGCGTGCCAGTTGCACAGAATATCGCCAGCTGACTACGGATGATGGCCTTGACTTCGATGCAGCCTGGAGGCCAATACCGTAGGGACGATAAAACCCAAGGCTGTCTGATGAGGCGTTTGATCATAAAGATAAAGGGATGGAATTATGGGTGATGGGATCTTAGCCTGGTTGGTTGAGACTAGTGGGGGAGGAAAGCGTCATGCGCTGACAGGTGATGAGATCACGATTGGACGGGGAACGGCGTGTCAGATCCGGTTAAACGATCCAAAGGTTTCGCGCTCCCACGCCCGATTGGCCTTTGAGAGTGGACAGGTCATCCTTGAGGATCTAAAAAGCGCACATGGCGTACTGGTTAATGGACAAAGAATCGGTAAAGCTCAACTCACGGACGGCGATCAAATACAGCTAGGCAATACGCAGCTCGTTCTAGAGATTGTGCAGGATGCCATTGGAACCATCATGGCACCCTCGATCGGGCATGTTCTCGATCAACAACCCTGTCGATATTGCCAAAGCCCGATTGCCCAGGGCGAAGCGTATTGCAGCACGTGTGGTTCCCTCACCCGCGCGCTACCGGAGCCTTTTGGCTTTATTCAACAAGCGTACCTGCAGCTGAGAGCGCTGCATCAATCTGGCAAGATGGACGCCACAACTTTCCGAACCGAATTGGAGAAGATGGTTATCGCCGATGGCTCGGGGGGGTATTGGATGGTGGGCGTTCAAAGCGGGCGCTGGCATTGGTTTAACGGGAGCGAGTGGATCCAGCGCGAACCACCCTCAACCCCTCTGAAGCAGGCACCGCTCGATGCGTCACAAGCTCCTCCTGCACCCCCACCTGTAGCCCCCCCACCCGATCCGGGGGTGATAGAAGTCGATGAAGGTGGACGTTCCAGACGACTGTTCTTGATCGGCGGTGGAACCCTGATCGCTTTTTCGATCCTGGCCATCGGCGCCTACGCTGCCTATCAAGTTATCAATGCAAGCGAGGGTCCACCAGCAGTTGAGATCGGCGTCCAGCCTCCACCCATCAGTACGATCGCTATCCCGGAACCAACGGAAACCGCCGTGGAGGCGGTGCTCGAGCCCCCCAGCATCAACCCAACGATCGTATCGGTGCCCTCCCCCACAGAAGCGCCCGCCTTACCTTACAGTATCCGTCCGTATGATCCAGGAACAGACGAAACCCTGAGCAACCTGGCCGACTTCGCATCCTATATGGAGACAGAAAGTAGCCCCGAACAAGCCATGTATGAGGGGACCTGGTACGTCCAGCAGCCAGCCCTCTTTAACATCGGCTGGTGTGCCATTGATGAGGCTACGTTAAACCAGAACCTCCAGGTCATTCGAATGGGACTGGAGATCGATGATCGTGTGGTCGAGCCTGAGCTTATGTTTGAAGAGGACTTTGGCGATACAGACCTGGCTTGTAGGTCGTCACGCATCGTGGTGGAATTCCTCGAGCCAGGGGAACACCGACTCGTTTGGACGACCAGCTATTCCGAAGCTGTATTTGATGGCTGGCAGACCTTAGAAGCGGGGACTTTTCTTAATGAATATGACTTCGAGGTCAGGGAAGCGACTACAGTCGAAGATGACTTTAGTGAGAGTTCGGGGAAGTGGGACGAGACTGTACAGCAGAACTTCAGCCAGTGGACGGAAGGCGGCAATTTCCATATTCAAGTGCATAAGGAGAATTTCGCCGCCTGGTCTATCTATCACGATCTGACTGTAACCGACGTATTCATCCTAACGCATGCCAAGCGTGTGAGCGAGGTGGAAGGCGCATCCGGCTTGGTTTTTCGGTATCAGGATGTGAGCAATTTCTACTATTTCCTGGTAGATGACAGCGGTTATTTCAGCCTCGGGAAGCGATTGGCCGGGGAATGGGTCGCTCTGATTGATTGGACATATTCTGAAGCAATCCTTGCGGGGGATGAGGGCAACCGTTTGGGGATCACCGCTACAGGTACCGAAGTCGTCGCCTATATCAATGGTCAGGTCGTGGGAACAGTGTCAGATAACGCTTTTCCATCGGGAAGCGTTGGCATGTTCGCACGATCAACTTTAGAAATCGGCGAGATGCATGCGGCCTTCGATGTGTTTTACCTTGAGTATTACGATTAATGCATAGTTCGATCAAGTCTCCTTCAATCTTCAAACGCATCACCTTGCTATTTGGCGTTTTACTTACCCTTGGATTCCTGCTTGGAGGTGCTCGGAGTGTTCAGGCATTAGGTGGCAAGCAGGCGCAAACCTGTCAGGGAAATGATTCTTGGATCGAGGGACATATTGAAACCTTGCGGGGGAGATTGATCGCCGAAGGGAAGAATTGTCAAATAAGAGGTATTCGCGTTTATCGTGCTTGCCTGGAGAGAGAAGCGCAATTGGGCTATTGTGAGCCCGAAGCGATTGAAAATTGTGCAGCCTACCTTGAAGACATCATTGCCGTGATGCCGATTGATCCCGAAGGAGGAAGCGGGTTAGAGGGTCAAATGTCCTACGGGTGGGAAGTTAATGAGATGACCCTCTCTTACGAAGGTCGTGGTGGGAGTGCGAGTGGAATGATGCACGCGATGACTGTTGGCAATATCGATTGGTGTAATTACATGATCGACATTGTTTTCAGTGGATCCTTCAATTACGAGACCTGTTCGTTTCAAGGGAATGGCACCTATTCATGGACCTGTCAGGTAGGTGAAGCCGGAGGGAAATGTATTGTATGCGGCGAAGAAATTGCAGAAATGCCAGGAACCTGGACAGCGGAATTAGCGGATAACGAGATTCGCGGCAGGTTTGAGACGGCGTATGAGGATGGTGCGGGTTTTTGGATAATTTTTGGCGAGCCAGGAGATTACAGCCCGAATAATCTATCTGGCTTTCGTGTGAATTTAAGCTGTGCACCGGTTAAACCCGAGGAGGACCAGCAAGTTGCCTGCACTGCAAATATATACGGGGCTCAATCGAACGAAGACCTCGAGTACACGTGGTACCTGGATTCAGCCAAGGAAGCGGACACACGGGAAGGTTCGTGGACGTGGCCTTCAGCGGTAAAAGGTGTGCACGACATCACGGTCTACGTGCAGGGCGAGGGCCGGGATACGGAGAGCACGGTCACGATCGAGGTGGGCGAAGAACTGGAGCTGGTGGCCTCGATCGGCATGGACCCGCCGATACCTGTGCTGGAGCAGGGGGTGACGTTCACGCCGCGGGTGGAGGGGGCCAAGGCCAACGAAAGTTTGAGCTACCGCTGGCAATTAGACGGCCAGATCCTTTGCGAGACGGCGATGTGCGCCTGGGGGGAAGCGCTTGAAGGTTCCCACACGGTGCTGCTGGAGGTGCGCGGTGAGGGCGAACGCATCGCCGTGGAGCAGCGTGACTTTGAGGTGGTGACGCTAGTGGACGAGGAGGCAGCCGGGTTCCGGATTGTGGGGCTGGGCTGCAACAGCGGCGTGAGCAGTGACGAGACGCTGGCGTGCACGCTTGGCTTGGAGCGGAATGAGGGCATCGGGGCGCTGAACGTGACCTGGTTGATCGACGGGGTCGTCGCCTCAACGGAAGCGGGCGTGCAAGCAGGGTCGGAGATGCAGCTGGGACAACCGGCGCCAGGGGAACACATGGTGGAGGCGCTGGTGGTAGATCCGGCCAGCTGGAAGGCGATTTCGGGGCATACGCAGGCGGAGGTGTTGGCGGGGCAGAATACGATGATCCCACCGCTGGCGCAGGCGGCTGCGGCAGGCGGCACATTGGGTGTGGTGGGGGTGTGGCTGTGGGCGGAGTGGCTGAATGCGCGCCGGGCGGAGGCGGAGGAAGCACACCTGCGGGAGCTGCAGAAACCCTCCTGGGTGGACGACAAGCGCTCGCTGGAGCAGATCTGGGCGGCGGATGTGGAAGCGGAGCGGCAGCGGCGAAACTTGTGGGGTTTTGAATACAACAAGGAAACAAGGATCTTCAAGCAACCCGATTGGACTTATAGCGGGAACACTCCCTGGTGGTGGGGAGATTCGGATAAGGCTTTTCAGAGGCAGCGCCAGGCCTGGGAGGCGGCGCGTAGGGTTTTAGGTGCTGACAAATTACGGGCGGATCGGTCGCTGGAGGATGAATGGCTGCGCGAGATCGCGGCGGAGAAATCGTTCGAGAAGAAGAAGGCGGATTGGATCTACAAGGCGGAGATCGACGCCTGGGAGAAGGCGCCGTGGCATGCGGATGAGATTGAGAAGCGCAACCGGGCCAGGCTGCTGGCGATGGATCGGACGATCGACAAGGTGACCGATAAGCTGCCGGTGAGCCAGTGGGGCAGGATCGAGGTACTGCAGGAGAAGATTCTGGGGGACGGTCGAGTGGGGGCGGAGGCGTACCTGCAGTTAATGCGCTTGAAGGGGGCGGTCTATAACCTGAAGCAGGCGCAGTTCGATATGGAAGCGGCGCGGGCGATGCATGATGCAGCCTGGATGCAGTTGGGCGAAGAAGCGGCGAGCAACATCAAGACGGGAGCGACGGTGGCGTCGGTAGCGATTGCCTTTAGCCCACTTGTGCTTGGTGGAGCGGGTTGGGCGTTGGGGGCGACATCGCTGACAAATGCGGCGGCGGCGGTGTCGGGTGCGATGGCGCAGCTGGGGGCTTTCCGGCTGACGATGAATCTGGTGGAGGGGGCGACGGTAGGGTACTTGGAGGGAGGCATGAGTGGGGCAGTGGTGGGCGGGATGCGGCGCACACTGCCGATCAACACGATGAGCTTGTGGTTGGGCCCGCGCATGCCGGGGGATGAGGGACCGGGCTGGAAGCGCATCGGGCTCTCGGTGCTGCAGGACTTTGGCAACGCGATGACGCTGAAGCGCGGGATTGCGCAGTACAGTCGATTGGCGCGGCGGGCGGGGGCGAGCATATCGAACGCCTACCAGAAATTGACAGGCACAGGGCCACAGCCTTTGCGGATGCCGCCGGTGCGCGACAATGTGCTCTTGCAGCGTGATGCGCAGTGGTGGGCGCAGCGGGAGCAAGGCCAGAAGCTGGTGAACCGGTTTAATCAGACACTGCGTAAGATGAATGCTGCGACGAACCGGTTGGAGCGGGCGCAACTATCGAATCAGTTGACGCGGCAGGCGGTCCAGATCAACGAGAACTATGCCGCCAAGTCGATCCTGAAGGTGATCAAGCGGCCGTCGCTGACGCGGGCGTTTGATCAGCGCATCCAGCGCATCTACCGGGTGGTGGACTATCGGGTGGCGAAGGAGATCAACGCGGCGGGGATCACGCGCGGCGGGCAGGCGTTCACACGCAATGATATGTTGAACTTCCGCAACGCTTCGAGCTATGGGACAGTGGGGATGGACCGCGATGTGGGCTTGAACCAGATGCTGGTGCAGAAGTGGCAGGGGGTAGTGAACCAGGCGCAGCCGGGGACGGAGTGGCATGCGCATGCGGCGGCGAAGCTGCGGGAGGCGCAGCGAGCCTCACGGTTGATGCAAGGAGGGCAGCGGCTCTCGCTCCCGAAGTTCAACGATGAGGCCCAAACCATTTATGAGAGGGTTTACGGGGATGTTACGGGTGGCAGCGCGAAGAAAGCATTTCAGACGTTCACGACCTCGCAGAATGTGGAAGCCTATAAGGACTTGAACGTGCTGCAGAACAATCCGGTGGCGGCACCGTTCAGTGGGCAGTGGGCGGGGCAGACGGGATCGGTGAGTGCGGTGAAGGTGTATGAGAATTTCAAGCTGCTTTCTGAGGGCGAGGCCATCCAGGAAAGTGCGCGTGGGTTGGCCAAGGACATCTCGACCAAGTTGATTCCAGTATTAAAGGCCAATCCGAACGTGAACCCGGCGCAGATCACTTACTGGCAGGGCATGCAGCGGTTGTTGGGGCAGGCCGGGCAAGGGAATGTGACGCCAGGGCAGCTATTGCAGACGTTGAATACAGATCAATCTGGAATCATCCGCATGGCAGAACGCGTGAGCGCTGGGATCCAGGGCGCAATCCAGTATTAATTACGAACCTGGTCTAGAGAAGGGTGAGCGAAATGACTGAGGAACAAAGCCTTGAGCTGGTCAACATCAGCCGATCGGTACTGCTAAATCTTCCTGAATTCCCACTGCTGCTAGAACATTACGATCTCCCAGAACCGAACCTGCTCTCACCCCTGCCTGATTTATGCAGGGCTGACGTACAGGGAGAGCCTCGTGAGATTGAAGAGATCATCGAAGAGACTAGTGGTGCGGCAGAAGAAGCTGTTCAGCTGGCGCTCACGCCCATCGCAACACCGGATCGGATTATTGATGTGCGCCTGGCGGTGTTCAATTCGGCGCCCCAATTAACGCGTTTATATGCTGCTCGCCCGGTTGAGGGGCAAATGGTCGCCTTAGCGCCTCACCTTGAATTCGATCATGAACTTATTTTTCCGTTTTCCTACGATGACTTGCTGGTTTGGATGCGCATGCAGCTGCAGTATTCCTCCAGCATGACCTTCCCCATCCATCAAACGGAGTATTCCGCCGAAGAGCTTACATTTCTATTTGCACTCGCTGATGCGTATAAGGCTGCCTATGTCCGCTCGTTTGAGCCTCGCCGGCGCGATCCGGAACCGCTTGCACTCACAGCTGAGGATATCTTCAATGCGCACAAGGATGCACTGGAGATTCACGACCGTCGCTGGCTGCTGCATGCGGTGGGAGAGTTCTTCAATGAGATGATCCACGTCGGTGGCAGGTCCGAGGTGACTCTTCCAAAACTGACCAAGACCTTCATCAAGAAAGAGGTGGATCGGTATCGGGAAAATGAGGATTTGTTAGCAGTGGAGGGCAAGAAAACCCAATTTCAACTTGGAGCCTCCCTGGAAGCGTTCATCGGGGATTTCTTCAACTGGATCAGCATGATCACGATCCATGACCTGCAGATTGTAAGTGGTACAGCCGAGTCTCCAGAGGCTTTTGAAGAAGCCCTGTTCCTAATCACGACCGGTTCGACCGTCTGGTTGATCGCGTCCGAAGGTTTAACCCAAAGCGAAGGAGATCTTTCCAACGTCCGCTTCGCGATGCGCTCACTGGAGATGGTCACGGCGCTTGATGTAGTAGCCGAATTCATCGAACCTGCTGCAGACGTTCAACTCTCAAAAGAGTTCTATGGACCTTCACCGTTTGATCAGGAGAGCATGATGGCCCAGTGCCACGCCTGTGGGGAGTCAGTACCGGTTGGATCAAAATTCTGCCCAGAGTGTGGCGCGGCACAAGAGGCCCCTCAAGAGCAAAAGAAGGAAGAGGCGAAGGCTGATGCGGCGTGTCCGGCATGCGGGGCTAAGGTGCGTAAGGGGGGTAAGTATTGCACCGAGTGCGGCGAAGCATTGGGTGGATCGTGATGATAAAGGATTAAGCAATGATTTATCGGATATTGAGCTTACTCACAGTCCCCTTGGTCCTTCTGGGCTTTTACGGCGTGATCCGCCAGATGCGAAAAGAGCTGCCCTTTCGCCTGCGTACCCCCATTATTGGGCTCATCTTTGCGCCGCTCAGCTTGATCATCAATGTTGTCTTCTTAGAGCGGGCGTTTTCCGCCTTCCTGGGACCCGCGTTGCTGATAACGGGATTGGGGTTTGGTTTGGCGTGGGGCCAGGCGACGCGGCTCTACGTCAAGGGTCCCGCGATCGTCGGTCAACGCTCCGTGCTGCACATCGTGTTCTGGGCGGTTTCCTATGCGATCACCCAGATCCTGGCCACCTTCGCCCCGGCGCTGTGGGTGGCGGGTGGCCTGACGGCGATGTTCTTCAGCACTGGATCTGGATTGGGGACAAATCTAAACCTCCTGATCCGCCAACTGCGTTTGCGATCGCAAACTGGACCACAGTTGAGTGATATTCAGATACCGCAACCACCCTCACCACAATCCGTTTTCCCGAGCAGATTACCGGAGGAGTGAACGAAATCATTTGTGTTCACTTCACCTTATCAAGCGTGTCTAGGAAATAATGGTCAAAAGGGTGATATAGGCGATTGGATATGAACCTCCCTCAATTCAAAAGATTGTTGAAGAGACATCCGGCAGTTCCACTCTTCATTCTTATTACCTGCCTTCTTGTCGGGTTCCCGTTTGTCTCCAGTACTGCTCAAAGTGAGGATGGCGTGATCATTGTCAAGGGGACCTATGACAATGGTTTTGCATCGATGGAGTGGGATCGTTTTATCCCCGCACAGAAACCCGGCGATCCGTACTGTATGAGATATCAAGCAGCTTCAAAAACTCCAAACTATTCCGAAAGTCCAAACTTCGACATGGTTTTGGATCTCGGCCAGGGGACCTTTTCAGGGAGCGTAAGCGGTAATGTGCAGGCGGCGGAGTTTGGATGGAAGGCAACTGGCTCCTACAGCATCACGGGCATCTCGGGCACCATTAGACGAGTGGATGATGATAACTTCGGGGATTGGGAGTTGTCTGGCAGTGGGAAGTCCAGGTTACAGTTCTATCAGGAAGCAGGATGTCCGGCAGAGGACGCTCAGGGATTGCCAACCAGGGTAATTGCAAATCGCACTGAGACGAAAAACGTTGCTGTTCAAGTGACGGGTCGATTAGGAACATCCTACCTGGCTGGACAAGCCAGCGACACCTGGGTGTGGCGGCCAGTCTTTTCGTATGCATCAAATGAAATCCGATTCCGCTTGACCTGTGGTGATTGTGAAATTGGCACGTGGACACCTACGGATGAGTTCTCCGTCAATCTGGATTGTCAGCCTAGATCACTGAGCGAGAAAGAGTCAGTTACCTGCAATGCACAGGTATTGAACGTCGAACAGAATGAAGATCTCGAATTCACGTGGTATCTGGATTCGGCGAAAGAAGCAGAGACGGAGACGGGATCCTGGATCTGGGCTTCAGCCGAAAAGGGTCTACATGACATCACGGTGTATGTTGATGGAGATGGTCGCCAGACGGAGAGCACGGTCACGATCGAGGTGGGAGAGGAAACAGAGCTGATCGCCTCGATCGGCATGGATCCCCCCGTGCCGGCTATGGAGAGAGGGGTGACGTTCACGGCACGAGTGGAAGGAAAACGAGCAAATGAAGAGCTTACCTATCGATGGTTTTTGGACAAAAATTTGTTATGCGATTCGGCGATGTGTGTGTGGGAGGAGGCTTTAAAGGGGTCCCACACGATGCAACTGGAGGTGCGCGGCGAAGGAGAGCGCTTGACCGTGGAGATACGCCAGTTCGAGGTCGTCAATTTGGTAAAGGAGGAGGAAGCCAAATTCCGCATTTTGTGGCTAGGCTGCAATAGCGATGTGAGCAGCGATGAAACCCTGGCTTGTGGCCTGGGATTGGAGCGCGATGAGGACGTCGGCCCTCTGAACGCAACCTGGTTAATCAATGGAATGGTGGCATTAACGGATGCAGGCGTGGAGACCGGATCGGAAATGCGATTGGATAAGCCCGCACCGGGGCAGCATTTAGTGGAGGCACTGGTGGTCGATCCGAAAGACGGGTACGCGATCTCCGAACAGACAGTGGTGGAGGTGATCGAGGGAATGAATGCAATGATCCCACCACTGGCGCAGGCGGCTGCAGCTGGTGGCACGCTGGGCGTGGTAGGGATGTGGTTGTGGGCGGAATGGGCAAACGCGCGGGAATCGGAGCACTTGCGAGCGCTGCAGAAGCCGTCGTGGGTCGACGACAAACGCTCGCTGGAACAGATCTGGGCGGCGGATGTGGCTGCTGAGCGAGCACGGCGTGGGTTGTGGGGTTTTGAATACAACGAGAATACGGGTGTTTTTAATAAACCCGGGTGGGCCTGGGATCTGACTGAGGCAGAGCGTAAGGCGCTTCTTGCTTCCAAGGAGATGCCAGAGTGGTGGCTTGATAAAGTTGACTGGTGGGATGATCTTAAACAGGCTGAAGTGGAAAAAGAACAGGCAAGATGGGATGAGCAGCGCCAGGCCTTGCGGGATGCGAAGCTACGGGCGGATCGCTCGCTGGAGGATGAATGGCTGCGCGAGATCGCGGCGGAGAAATCGTTTGAGAAGAAGAAGACGGATTGGATCTACAAGGCGGAGATCGACGCCTGGGAGAAGGCGCCGTGGCATGCGGATGAGATTGAGAAGCGCAACCGGGCCAGGCTGCTGGCGATGGATCGGGCGATCGAAAAATTGCTTGACAAGCAGCCGGTAAGTCTATGGGGGAAGGTTGAGGCCATGCAGGAAAGGTTCCTAACCGACAATAGCCCCAATGGCGAGGGACTTTCACGGATGATGCGTCTGAGGGGGGCTTTATACGACATCCAACAGGCGCAGTATGAACGCGAGAAGATAGCGGCGGATATCGATGCGCTCGATGCCGAGGCATACCAGGTTGGAGCGGAACGGATGCGGAAGCTTGCGGGACAGGCTTCACTTGCTGTCACTGTGGGATGGTTATGGACCGGTGCAGTGGGCTTAATGGGCGTAGCCAGTGCTGCACAAGCTTATACGGCGATGTCAGGGGCGATGATGAAGCTGGGTGCATTCCGGTTGACAACGAACCTCATAGAAGGGGCGACGGTGGGCTATTTGGAGGGGGGCTTTAACGCAGCCGTGGTAGGCGGCATGAAGCGCACGTTGCCGATCAACACACTAAGCCTATACCTGGGACCACGCATGCCAGGAGACCAGGACCCTGGTTGGAAGCGGATTGGTTGTTCCGTCCTGCAGGATATCGGGAATGCGTTTACATTAAAATACGGCCTGGCGCAGTACAAACAACTTGCACAGCGAGCAGGGGCGAGCCTTTCGAACGCATATCAGCGGCTAACCGGGGCTGGGGAACCAACACTACGTATGCCCCAGATACAAGACGCAAAACTAACAGAAATGAATGCAGAGTGGTGGGCGCAACGGTCGAAAGGTCAAAGTCTGGTGAACGATTTCAACCAAACGTTGCGCGAGATGAAAGCGGCGACGAGTCGGGAAGTTCGGCGGCAGTTGTCCAACCGGTTGACAGGCCAGGCGATCCAGATCAATCAGAACTATGCGGCCAAATCAATCTTAAAAGTGGTTAATCGACCGAGCTTGACGAGGGCATTTGACCAGCGCATCCAGCGCATCTACCGGATCGTGGATAATCGTGTGGCGAAACAGCTTGCCAAACAGGGATTTGCGCGTGGGGGGCGGGCGTTTACACGCCATGAGCTGATTGACTTCCGCAATGCATCGAGCTATGGAACGGTGGGCATGGACCGGGATGTGGGCTTAAACCAGATGTTGGAGCATAAGTGGGAACAAGTTGTGAGGCAGGCCACGCCAGGGACGGAATGGCACACACATGCTATGGCGAAGCTACGAGCGGCGCAAAAGGCATCGCAGTTAACGCAGCATGGACGGCATGTTTCTTATGCTACTCTCCAAAACGAAATGGAGCCCCTTTATAAAGACATTTATCACAAGGTAACAGGTGGTAATGCTGATGCTGCATTCCAAACCCCTACGGGGCCTTTACATCCGGAAGCCTATATCGACCACGGCGTCTTGAAGTACAACCCGGTGGTGACGCCATTCAGCAAGCAGTGGGCCTGGCAGACGGCACAGGTGACGCCACTCAAGGTGCATCATAACTTCCAATTGGTAGCAAAGGGTATTCTTTCGAGGGGCAATGCGGTCCAGGAGAGTGCACGCGGATTGGCGAAGGATATCTCAACCAAATTTCTTCCAATTTTGAAGGCGAAGCCAGGCGTGAATCCGGCTCAGATCAGTCACTTGCAAGGGATGCACCAATTGCTCGACCAGGCCGGTAAAGGCAATATGAGACCTGGGGAGTTGCTGCAGACGCTGGGGGGCGAGAGCGGTCTCATTAGATTGGCGGAACAGACAGGAGCGGGGATTCAGGGTGCACTTCAATATTAATGATCAGTTTGAGATTATCGGTCGGATATCGTATTGAGGGATGTGCATCATCTCTATCCAACAATAATCGTTTGGCATAAAAACGGAGCAACCTCGTGGCCTCATCGCATACCTATGGAATCCTCAAAGGCGTTTCTTCGAACGTACAAAATGAGCGTTATCGCCTCGCAACTGTGGAAGTGCTCATCGGGCGCGGTACTGCCTGTCAGATCCAGCTGAAGGACCCCAAGGTCTCACGGCAGCATGCTCGAATTCGCTTCCATCAAGGTGTGGTTACGATTGAAGATCTCAAGAGCGCGCATGGCACGTTGGTCAACGGCGTGCAGGTGACGTCGGCACAACTCAGGGGTGGGGAGGAGCTGACGCTTGGGGATACTCGTTTCCGCTTCGACCTGGTCGCCGTCGCTGCGCCCACCCCTCAGCCGGTTGCTCCTGTGCCCGTCCCCCAACCCGCTGTCGCCCAAGTCGCCCAGCCTGCGGTTCCTCCCTCAACGCCTGATACACCGAAGTCACGCCGATGGCTACCTTTCCTTGCCGGGCTCGCGATCCCGTTTATCCTGGGGATCGTTGGGGTTGCCGCGCTCTTGGTTTTGGGGTTCTTCGATGATCCCGATGAGCTACCCGATGTTAGGCAAGCTATGCCAACCATCGAAGCAACGGCCAGCGAACAAGCAGAAACAGTGCCATTCACCCTGCGACCTTACGATCCTGCAACAGATAGCAACCTTCCACTCCAGAGCAATCTTGCTGTTTATGATGACGAGGGGACTGATTCTGGATATCTCTACGAGCTCCCCCTGGTCGTGGGGCAGGAAGTCATCCTGGATTATTTTTATTGTGGCACCAGTGAGGCGATCCTGGAGGAGATTTCGGGATCAATCTTGGTTTCTTTCGAGATCAATGGGGAGACTGTGGCGGATGAATTCAAGCACGTCGAGAAGATGGTGAGGGACACTCGAGCATGCTATACAACAAGCGTGATTTTTCAAGCCCATAGCCCGGGCGAACACGTTTATGTTCAAACCATGACCGCCACAGAACAGATCAATGATGGCTGGGAGACGTGGGGGCCGGAGGAACTCGTAACCCGGATCCTGATTCGTGTGGAAGGGGATGCAACGGCCCCTCTGGAACCTACCCAACCTGTACTTTCAACTTCGCAACCTGTTGAACCCACGATCGGAGTGTCACAACCAAGTGAACCGACATTGACACTCCACATTGGGGATGCACGCATGTTTTCTACACCGCCCGAGGTGATCGCCTATGCCAATACACAAGCGAGCCCGGCACCACCGGAGATTGCCATTGATGAAGACTGTGGCGAGGACTGCTTCCGTTTTAACGAATGGATAGGATTCAGAGGTGCGAATCAGTGGATCGAAGGATATGCAACGGTGCCGACAACAGCGATCGGCGTCCAATTTTGGGGCGATGCCAACGATGGCCTGGCCCGTGTGTATCTGAATGGCACGGAAATCTGGTCGGGAGATACACGCGGGGAGGATAACCAATGGCCAGGTGGGGCTTTTGTACGTTACTTAGAGATCTCAGGTTTACCCGAAGACAATCATTCGCTCATCGTTGAATCCTTGGGTGAAGGTGGGGCGGTCACACTATACTTCTTTGGGATCGGGGCAGTTATCCCCTGACCGACCAAGCCACCACCAAGAATAGGGTTCGGGAGGTTGAGATGGCAGAAGAGGCTTCGAACATCAATGTTACGGATCGCACGGGTAGCAATCGCACATTAAGGACCTGTTTGATCGTCGGCGCCGGTTGTGTCGGTGTCCTGGTTATCGGTTTCTGTATCATGATGGCATTAGGGATGCCGATTGCGCGGGCGCTGATCAATAATCTTGACTGGGTTGGAGGCGAGGCGCTGCTGGATGTCATTGCGGGTGAGTTCCAGAGCACCTTGGAAGCCTCAATAGGTGACGAATTAGACGAAGATTTTTTTCTTGAGTTTGATGAAACGATGGAGGCTAACTTTCCCGATGAACTGGAAGAAGTCATACCCCTCGACCTACCCGATGTGATCTTCGAAGGGATCCAGTTCTCTTACCCTGAGGGCGATGATTACCAGGCGATCCCCGAAGTTATGCCCGCCGAGTTGGAAGCCGAGTGGTTCAGCCAGCCTGAACGGATTATCTTCTCGCTGAACAACTACCCACTTGTGGATACCTTCCACGAACCTCGCATCATTGTCATGAGCACGGAAGCGTTGCTGGCTGTCAACAGCGGACTCGAACCCAGTCTGGACGAACTCGAAGCGTTGCTCGCGACCCAAGCGCGTACCCTCGAGCGGGTGCCTTATATCATGCCAAGCTTCAATGCAGCCCAAATCATCACGACACAGGTGGATTACCTTACTTTTGGAAATGGGAAGGGTGTGCGCTTTGTGACGCAATATGGGCAGGCGGCTTGGCCGATCAACAATACAGATCTGTTCTACGCTTTTCAAGGGCTGACGGATGATGGCGCTTACCTCCTTACTGCCGTGCTTCCAGTCGCCCATCCAAGCTTGCCCGCAGATGGAGAGAGTCACATCGGGGATGACTATGAGGCCTTCATTGAACAATATGAGGCTTATTTGGCTACAACGAAACAAAGCGTTGAGTCTCAAGCGCCAGACTCATTCAACCCCGGACTTGGAGCGCTCGATTCCATGATGGCCACGTTCCAGATAGAGGCACCGTAGGAGAACACAATCTCGAGTCTTGGATACCTTGGGAGGGATTCGATCATGAAAGCCAGGATCTTTCACGCCTCATGGATCGCTGTCTTCTTCTTGCAGAGCTTGCGCGTCATCTTTTCGACAATGTTCGGTGTTATCTACGACCAGATCTTTGAAGGGCCTATGAGCTCCTGGTTACCGATCAGCAACCTGCTCGTTGTCCTGGCCCTTCTGGTGCCTGCGTTGCTCGCGCGGCAAAGATCAAAGCGAATGCTGACTCTATTGGCGATTTTAGCCACACTTGCACGAATCCCGCTCTCTTTCGATGATGCCACCGTACGCTATTGGGGATCCTTAGTCGTCCTGGCGACTGCGGGGAGCTACCTGTGGATGAAACTGCGGGAGTCGAAGAATGAATTTGGATGGGTGCTCCTTTGGGGGGTGTTGTGGGAGTATGTGCTGAGAGTGATGGGTGACACTTTTGATGTGAGCCTGCATGATGGTTCACTGCCGTATGTTGCCTTGGGCGGGGTGGTTTTAATCGTCCTCGCAGTTTCGATTGATCGTAACAGCAGCGATATTGGAGGGATGGATGAGGGTATCCCCTGGTCGCTGGCGCTTGGGTTAGGGTCGTTTCTCTTTCTCGAGATGACACTCTTTGCGCTCCCTAGCGCCGGAGCGCAGTACAGTAGCGTGGCCTACGCGCCGATGGCGGTGCTGTTATTTATTGCAAGTGCGGCTTTGTTGATCCCTGGAGGGTGGGGTTTGTTTGATTCGCTCTTCTCCCTCCGACGAGTTCGCTTTGTTCTTATGTTGCTAGCTGTCATTGGCTTTCTCAGCGGTTATTTCTGGCAGGGGTGGTTGGCGGCCTCAGGTTTGATTATGGCCCAATTGCTTCTCATGGTGAGCATTGTCTATGCTTTAAACGGGGCAACAAGAATCGATCGGCCGACACATTGGCGCTACCCGCTTGGCTTGATCTGGATGCTGATCCTGAATTTCTTCAGCGCCTTTGCGTTCACCTACCCCTATACCTTGCCGATTATGCGCGAGCGAGGTTGGTTAGTACACCTCCTGGCGTTGCTTGTCCTTACTTGGAGTGTGATCCGACCCGCGACCCAAGAACAGAGGACGAAGGTGGATCAACCTCGCTTGCCCAGCTTCATCGCTGGGCTTGCGATGCTTGGGGTCGTGATCTTTGTTTGGCCTCTGGCTCCAGAACCCCTGCCACAGGACAGCTTGCGACTGGCGACCTGGAACATTCATTATGGGTATGATGACGATTGGCATACCAATCTACAGGAGATGGCAGAGGCGATCGCTTCCGAAGGCGTGGATGTGATCGCCATGCAGGAGGTCGATACCGGTCGCATGACCAGCTACAGCAGCGATAACGCCTATTTCCTGGCGCAACGCCTGGGGATGCAGGTTGTCTACCTGCCTGCAGTGGAACACCTAACAGGTATCGCGCTTCTATATAAAGGCCCACGGGTTCCCACCGATGTGGCATTCCTTACCAGTCTGCAAGAGCAAACAGGGATCGTCCACGCAGCGCTTGATTGGGGTTCCTCGAGTCTAGACGCCTATGGGATCTGGATGGGCTTGTCGAATGAAGATACGTTGCGTCAAATCGACGAAGCGCTGGCGTTCATTGGCCCCGCTTCACCCGCTAGCTTTGGGGGGGATTTCAACTCGCGACCCGAGGATCCTGAGATCGACGCCGTCCGTGCAGCTGCGTTTGCCGATCCATTCGACCTGTTGGGCGTCGTGGACCCGGCGCCAACGAGTCCGGCGATCGATCCACAAGAGCGCATCGATTTCGTCTGGCTGCGAGGGTTAATTCCACAGAGGGCCTGGGTTTCCGAATCGCTCGCTTCCGATCACCGCATGGTCGTGGTAGAAGTGGTGGCTCCGTAAGGCGCTATGCCCTACCTCAAGCTGGATACGCATAACCTCTACTATCAATACCATAATCCCCGAGCGCTCTCTTCACCCCCATTGCTGCTCCTGCACGGCCTGGGTTCCAGCGGTGAGGATTGGCCGCTACAGAGCGTATATTTTGCCGAGCACTTTCCCGTATTGTCGGTCGATCTGCGCGGGCATGGACGCTCAGATCTTGGCCCTGGCTGGCCAACGCTTAGAGATTACGCCTCTGATATGGCCACGCTTGTAGAACAACTCGATTGCGGAGAAGTACACGTGGTGGGCTTATCACTGGGTGGAGCCGTGGCTCTTCAGCTCGCCCTGGAACATCCAGAACATATCCGCTCGCTCACAATCGTAAACGCCTTCGCTCGCTTTCAGAGCGGGAGACGTGGGATGTTACGTACCCTCGGCCGGTTGTTTTTGTTGTTGATCGGTCGTATGGATTGGTTAGGTGCCTGGATCGCGGCGGGCATTTTTCCAGACCCTGGACAGGAGACCTGGCGAGCGTTAGCTGCAGCACGCATCGGCGCCAATTCACGCGGGAGGTATGCACGAGCCGTGTGGGCTGTCATGCGCTTCGACGTCACCTCTCGTTTGGGGGAAGTTCGCGCACCAGCCTTGATCGTTGCCGGAGAGCGGGATACGACCGTCGCAATGGCGGCGAAGGAATTGCTTGCGGAAAGCATCCAGGGTGCGCGCTTGTTGAAGTTTCCGCGATCAGGGCATGCGACACCCTACGATGTCGCCGAAGATCTTAATCGTGCCCTGCTGGCATTCTTGCTCGAAGTAGAGGACCAGCGAAGTAGCGGTTAACCTTCTAACTCGGCATCGATAATCTGGGTGAAAATATCCAGTGGTTGGGCACCGATCAGCGGGATCCCGTTGATGAAGAAGGTTGGGGTGCCTGTGACCCCCAGCCCGGCGGCATACACTGCGTCGGCTTCGACCTCGCTAGCGTAACGGCTCTCTTCCAGGCAGCTTGAGAAGGCATCCATATCCAGATCGAGGTTTTCCGCGTAAGCGAGGTAGGCCTCATTATTTAGCTCGGGGTATTCGCCCAGGAAGAGCAGGTCGTGGTAAGCCCAGTACTCCCCCTGTTCATCTGCGCATTCTGAGGCGACCGCAGCTTCAAACCCCCCCACGACCGGAAAGTCACGATAGATGAAGCGAATCTGATCTGGGTAGGCCGCTAGGAGCTGGTCGAAGGTTTCGATGCGGAAACGCTTGCAGTAGGGGCAGCGGAAGTCACTGAATTCGATGATCGTGATCGGTGCATCGCTCGGACCCAGCACGGGATCATCGTCTTCTTCGATCTCGAGGCGCACCTGTCCTTGAAGCGCGCGCAGATCCTGTTGGGCTGGCGCTTGGGCAAGCGGTTCACTCCCAACTGGTGCAACTGCCGCGGAGCCCGCTTGATCGCGGCCCCAGAAAATGTACCCAGCGGCCAGTCCAGTGACGAAGGCCAGGGGCAGCAGGGCGGCGTATACGTTCCGACGCTTGAAGCGCAGGACACCTTCCTCTTGTTGATCGTTGATTGCTTCTTCCGTTGGGGTGGGGTTAGTTTCAGACATGGGGGAGATTATAGCACGCCGTTGGTCTCGAGTGATGTTGACAAGCCTCCATAAACAAATGTAGGATAAAAGTAGACCGACTGGTCAGTTTGCTATGTCAAAAAGGGAAACGGAAGAAACAAGGCGAAGGCAGATTCTCGACGCGGCGGAGCGGGTCTTTGCGGAACGGGGTATCGACAAAGCCCGCATGGATGACATCGTGGAGAAATCCGGGCTGTCGAAAGGCGCTTTGTATTGGTATTTCAAAAGTAAAGACGCCCTGATCCAGGCGCTGCTGGATCGGGTGTTTATCAATGAAATGCGCGAAGCAGAGGCGCTGGTGGAACAGGAAGGTTCATCCAGTGAGCGCTTGAGAAAATTCGCGGGCTATGCCGTGGAGGAATACAAGCGTTTTAAAAAATTAATGCCGCTTGCCTATGAGTTCATCGCCCTCGCTGCCCGCAGCAAAGCCGTGCGAGGCACACTTCTCAGTTACTACGAGCGCTACATGGAATTTGTAGCGACGATCGTTCAACAGGGAATCGCTCGCGGCGAGTTCAAGCCCTGTGATCCAGAAATCGTGGCGAAATCACTAATTGCATTGTATGAGGGTATCGCCATGCTATGGTTTATCGAGCCGGATCTGATCGATTGGGATGAGATGGAGCCAGAACCGGTTGAGCTTATCCTTTCTGGTCTGAAAGTAAGGTAGCGCTGATGGCGACCGTCTTCATGCGCTGGCTAGAGCGCCGTCCGGCTACCTATGACCGCGGCATCCGCTTGCTCACGCTGGGGCGGCTAGAGAGGCTATACAGGATTATCGCTGCCAGCGTCCAAGCGGATCATCAAGTCCTGGAAATTGGTTGTGGAACTGGTGCTTTGACAAGCCTTCTCGCTGAAGTGACAGATCGGGTGGTAGCCATTGATGTAAGCGAGGACATGCTTACCGTCGCCCGCCAGAAGCTCGATGAGAAGGAACTGTTGGGGCATGTCCAGTTGACTCGCATGGACGCCATGGCATTGGAGGCAGCATACTCGCCAGGAACTTTCGACATGATCGTAAGCAGCCTGGCCTTGAGCGAGTTGAGTTCCACCGAGCAGGAATATGTCCTACGGATCTGCCGGCAATTACTCGCTGCAGATGGAACGCTGCTCATCCTGGATGAGGTCGCACCTGCTCATGCTTATGCTCGACTGCTCTTCGGATTGATTCGTGGGCCGCTGCGTTTGGCCACCTGGTTGCTGACACGGACGACGACGAACCCACTGAAAAACCTCGCAGTTAAACTGCGCCGTTCCGGCTTCGCTGACAAGCTTCTCGCAGCAGCGCTGGGGGGAACATTATGTGTCTATCAGGGAAAACCTGAGGTTGCAGCAGGGTTTGAGTCTGTGCACGAGCAGATCCCGCGCATAGGGCATGATCCCAACATTGCGTCTCGCTTGAAGGATGCTTGGGCGCTCTTCTTCCGTGTGCTGCCACCCTACCCGAAATTCGAGCCTGGGCTCTACGCCATCGGCAAGCCAGATTCGGATTCGCCTGTTCTGGTGACCGGCAACTTTGACCTGACCGTCAGGCGCGTTGTGAGAGACATCGAGGGAGAACTCGATGCCTGGTTGCTGGTGGTGAATTCGTCTGGCATCAATGTGTGGTGTGCTGCCGGTGGCGGTTTCCTCTCCGCCGAACGCGTCATCGGCGCGCTAAAGATGAGTGGGATTGACGAGTGGCATAGGGGCAAGCGCATGGTGCTGCCACAATTATGCGCCAATGGGGTGGATGGGAATGTAATCCGCGCTCAGACTGGTTGGGCGGTGAACTGGGGACCGGTGCGCGCCAGGGATATCCCTACCTACCTTGAGAACGGTTATACCAAGACAGAAGCGATGCGCACGGTGGATTTTCCAGTGCTTGATCGTCTGGAGATGGTGAGTGCTACGCTCGGATTATACGGTTTGATGGTCCTCGGACCGGTTTTGATCTTCTGGCGCCATCTCTTCTGGCCGATCCTCTTGGCGCTCTTGGGCTTGTCGTATTTTTATGCGCTGGCCTTGCCGCTGATTCCTGGTAGGGATGGGTTAATCAAGAGCCTCCCGCTGGCGTTTATCGCGCTGGCCGGCATGGTTGTATTCACCTGGTTGACAGGCCCAATGGATCCTTTGCAGCTATTCCGAAGAGGTGTGGGGATGGTGGCGCTTTCCGTGTTTGTGGCAGCCGAGCTGCAGGGAATGTCGCCTTTGATGCGTGGTGAGCAAGCGAATTGGGGCTGGGAAGCCCTGATAGCCGTGATGCTCTCTGTTACTTACTGGCTGCTGCCCCGCATCATGGGTTGGAGTGCTTGAGATGGCTGGATCACCACGATTGCGCGAGTTGCTGCTCGAGCACTGGCACCTGGCGCGTACGCTGCGGCGCCTCGAGATCGTTTTCGATCCAGAACGGTGCGTTGGATTATTCGAGTGTTTTGAGGTCTGTCCGGTTGACTGTTGGCACCAAAACCGCGAGCAGAACAAAGTTGAATTCATTGGGGCAAGGCGTTGTATCGCATGTAATGCATGCGTGCTGCAGTGCTCGGTTGAAGCCATAGAGCTTAAGGTGCGCTGATGGAAAGAATCAGGGAGCCAAAACCGCCTAAAGGTCTGGTGCGATGGATTTACCGGTTGCCGTTGCTCTTTTACCGGGCAGGTTTGAATGCATGGATGGGAGACCGGTTCATTCACCTTGTCCACATCGGACGAGTGAGCGGGTTGCGGCGAGAGACTGTGATCGAAGTTGTGGAGCATGACCGCGAGCTCGATATTTATTACCTCGCCTCCGGCTGGGGGAGTGGATCAGACTGGTACCGAAATATCCTCAAGACGCCGGACGTGGAAGCTACAGTGGGGAAGAGAAAATTTCGTGGAAGAGCGGAAAGCATGCAAGCGGATTTCGCCAGTGCCTTATTCTGCCGATACGGCCAGTTGCACCCGCAAACACTTCAAACACTTGCACGGATCATGGGGTATCGCATCGAAGCTACCGATTCAGATTATCGGGCCTTAGGTCATGCGATTTCTGTTATTGCCATCCAGGTTAAAGAAGAATTATGCCAGGATGACCTCCTTGCGCGAGGCTCGCTATAAACTGTCAGGGCTGGCGCATGGATTTAGGAATTGAAGAATGATCGCATTAGTGTTTAGCGGTGCAGCGAACTTTGGCGCGATGCAGGCCGGCGCGCTTGAGATCGTCATGCGGAGCGGGATCAAACCACGTATGCTGGTGGGTTCTTCAGCCGGCGCGCTCAACGCGATCTACTTGGCTGCAGATCCCACGAGCGAACGGGTAGCTCAACTCCAGGCGATGTGGCGTGATGCGGGACCCAGTGAGGTTGGCGTGCCAAAGCCGTTTATCGCCTTGCGCCGCATTGTTCAGCAGAAAGATGGTCTGATCGACAGTTCGCGCTTATCCAGGTTCCTCAAGGAAAGATTACCTGCAAAAGCGGAGACTTTCGCTGAACTTGAGGGGATGCAAGGTGTGAAAACATACGTTGCTGCCGTGGAGCTTGAAACTGGGGCGCTGCGTATATTTGGCGATGACCCTGAAGATGGTTTGTTGGATGCTGCTATGGCCAGCACCGCCATACCCCCCTATTTTCCACCCTGGAAAGTAGGCCAGCAGCACTACCTCGATGGAGGTCTTTATGCCAAATTGCCACTCTATGTTGCCATAGAAAGGGGAGCTACCCAAATCATTGCCCTGGATGTGACCTACCCCATGGGAAGCGCGGCGAACGCCCATGGGATCATGGGTGTGAGTGGCTACTCTCTTTCACTGATGATCCAGGCGCAGACTGCCTTTGAACTTGCCTGGGCGCGCATTACCAGAGTGCCCATCCGCCTGATTAGTCTTGAAGCCCCCGTTGACGTGCCATTCTGGGATTACACGCAGGCGAACTTCTTAATTGAGCGGGGTCGCGAGATGGCGCAAGCCGAGCTAGAGGCTGAACCTTTAAAGAATGCCTCCGCCATGAATCGCATGTTGGGATTCTGGCGGAAGTCTCGCCGTCAACACCCTTTAGCGAGTATGCCTCAAGTCGGTGGGGGTTCCGATAGGACAAAACTCGTAAAGAATCGGAAGGATCCAACAAAAGGAGAATGAGATGGAAATCTTGCTGTTAATTGCGGCGATGGTCGTGGTTGGTTTGATCATGACGTATGTTTCTTCATTGATCTGGAAAGGTGATCTGCCCGTTGGGGGCTCCAACGCCTACATCGTGGGAATCCTTACTGCCGTCATCGTGGGCCTGCTGGATTGGTTTGTCATCCCGGCCATGGGGTTTAGTGACACATTGAAGTACCTGGGTGCCGCTCTGGAGCCAGCACTGAGCGTGCCGATCGTTTTTTGGATCATCAAAAAAGCCAAGAGTTAGTAGAACACGTTACGCAATGACTGCAGCGATCATCCAAACGAACGGGTTAACCCGTCTATTTAAAGAGCACCGCGCCGTAGACGCGCTCGACCTTTCGATCCAGCCCGGGGAGCTCTTCGGGTTAGTGGGCCCGGATGGTGCTGGAAAAACGACCACGCTGCGTCTCCTGGCTGGTTTGCTCCAAATCAGTGAGGGCGAAGGCAGCGTGGCTGGTTTTGACCTGAGAAAAGAGGCTGAGTCGATCAAACCCCATATCGGTTATATGGCGCAAGAATTCAGCCTTTATGCTGAATTGTCGGTCGAGGAAAACTTACAATTCTTTTCTGAGATTTACGACGTCGACGCAAAGGATGTCACCCAAAGGTCCGAGCGTCTGCTTGCCTTTGCAGGACTTACAGAATTCAAGCAGAGGCGGGCAGAGCACCTCTCTGGAGGGATGAAGAAGAAGCTCGCCCTCGCCTGTACGTTAATCCATGAACCGAAGATCTTGCTGCTGGACGAACCCACAACAGGCGTTGATCCGGTATCGCGGCGCGAGTTCTGGGAGATTCTGGCGGAATTGAATCTGGCCGGAACGACGATTGTCGTCAGCACACCCTATATGGATGAGGCCGATCGCTGCGCACGGGTGGGTTTGATCTACGCCGGTCGTCTTGTCATTTGTGATACGCCCGTGGCCATCCGTGCTGAGCTCCCGGGAGAGCTGATCGAAATTCATCCCGAGGATTGGCGTGGCGCTCGTGGACTTGTCGCATCCCTTCCCGGTGTGGTTCAGGTGCAAACCTACGGAGAATCCTTACACGTCATCGTGGATTCGGCGGAGAAGCGCATTCCCGAAATCAGAGTTGCTTTAGAAAAACAAGAGCTTGCATATCGCTCGATGCGAACCGCTCCGGTACGAATGGAGGAAGCCTTCATTTCTCTGATTGACCGGCTTGAGGCCGAGGAAGTGAAATAAGGTGTCCTGGAGAAAAATCCGAGCCGTCATGCGCAAGGAAATCCAACACATTGTGCGCGATCGGGGCACACTGTTCATGGTGTTGATCACGCCGACAATGATGTTGCTGATTATGGCGTATGCACTTACAGTTGACCTGCAGCACATCCCCCTCGCAGTGCTCGATCACAGCCGCACGAAAACCTCACGCACCTTTGTCCAACAAATAACTGCCGGAGAAGACCTTGATCTATACGCGCAGGTTGATTCGATCAAAGAAATTGAAATGATGTTGGTTAAGGGCGAGATTAAAGCCGCGATCGTCATCGCCCCCGATTTCTCTGAGGAGGTGCTCTCGCTGCGTGGTTTACCGATGCAAGTCATCATCGATGGGACCGAGCCCGAGAGTGGGAACTTTGCGGTTAATCACATCGGACAGCGTGTAGAACGTTTTATCCGTGAAGCGATGGTGGATCAAATGCAAGCGCTTGGCATTCCAGAAGAAGCGCTGCTACCGATCGACTTGCGTGTGCGAGCCTGGTACAACCCGGGATTGGAGCCGAGGGTGGATATGATCCCCGGTCTGATCTCAATGGTTCTGGGATTCCCGGCGCTTTCTGTGGCGTTGACCCTGGCACATGAAAGAGAGCACGGTACCCTTGAGCAGCTCATGGTATCACCGATCGGGCGGTCCGATCTGCTGATCGGGAAGATGATCCCCTATATCTTTGTCGGCATGGCTAACGTTGTCTTCATGCCTGTCCTGGCGATGCTCTGGTTTGACATCCCCTTTAATGGCAGTTTCCCACTCTTCATGTTGCTTTCGATCTTCTTCCTCTTCAGCATCCTTAGCATGGGTATCATCATCGGGGTCTTTATGCGTACGCAAGCCGCGGCGATGATGGTCTCCTTTCTGCTGATATTCTTCCCGGGCTTTTTTCTCACCGGCATCTTTTTCCCGATTGCCTCGATGCCCGAAATCATGCGCATGGAGGCGATTTTCCTGCCAGGAACACATTATGCGGTGATCACGCGCGGTTTATTTCTCACCGGCGTTGGGTTAGATATTCTCTGGCCATATGCGGTGATGTTGGTGGGGTTAGGCGTGGTATTCACCGGTGTCGCTGCACTTTTCTTCCGGAAGCGGCTGGGCTGAAGGCATGATCAAGGCACTACGTCGTATCTGGTCGCTCTCGCTCAAAGAATTCCTTCACCTGCGTAATGACTGGTGGCTGCCTGCCTTTATGCTGTTCGGTGGGGCTTTGGAACTTGTCCTGGTTGGGTGGGCGACATCCCGTCCGATCACAAATTTGCCGCTCATGGTATTGGATTATGATCGCACACAGGAGAGCAGGCGTTTCATTGTTGATCTCGAAAATACGGGAACATTCGCACTTGAACCTTTGGTAACCAAGGTTGAGACGATTGAAGATGCGCTCCTGCGGGGTGATATCAGTGCTGCAGTGATCATACCCCCCGGATTTTCAGCAGATTATGCAAGCGCCGCCCAACAACCCACACTAGCTGTGATTCTGAACGGGGCTGAGAGCATACCTGCCCTGACCGCACAACGGGCGATCGAAGGGGTTGCCCAGGTTTGGGGGGATCGCCTTGCGGTAAGCCGGCTTGGTATCGACCCGGGTACGATCGAGGGTTTCTTCCCCAGTCTCCGGGTTTGGTTCAACGAAGCCTTAAATGCAGCCTTGTACACAACGCCTGCAGAGCTGGGTTTGATGCTTGAATTTACGGTGCTCTTGTTCGCTGCCCTCTCCTTTTCGCGTGAACGCGAATTGGGCACACTCGAGCAGTTGCTGGTAATGCCCTTCTCATCGTTGGAAATCATCATCGGCAAAGCCATCCCGGTGGTGATTATTGGTTTATTTGATTTTGCGCTCATGCTGGGTTTAACCAATTTCTTTTTTGGAGTGCCGGTGCGCGGATCACTGGCGCTCTTATTTCTGCTTGCGTTTGGTTATGTGATCGTTGAACTGAGCAAGGGCCTGGTCATATCCGTCATGGTTAAAACGCAACACCAGGCGTTTCTGCTCGTGATGCTGGTGGGAATAGCCGACTTCATGTTTACCGGCTATGCAGCCCCGGTTGAGTCTATGCCGCAAGTTGTAAGGCTGTTTGCGAATGTGATTCCAGCGTATCACTGGCTGGAAATCGTGCGCGGGATCTTGCTTAAAGCGAGCGGGCTGGCAGTCCTTTGGCCTCACGTTTTCGCCTTGGCGCTGATTGGTTCAGTCGTTGTAACTTTTTCGCTCCGCTATGTACGTCGGACCTTGCAATGAAGGTGATCTGAGGATGAAACCTAATCAGAAGACGATTATCGTTGAAGGATTGAAAAAGGATTTTGGTGATTTTACAGCCGTCAACGGTGTGAACTTCCATGTCGATACAGGTGAAATCTTTGGATTTCTTGGACCCAATGGATCGGGTAAGACAACGACGATCCGCATGATGCTTGGTCTTTTAACTCCGACTGCAGGGAATGTGCAGGTTCTGAATATCCCTGTCATCGAGGATCCCGGGTCGTTGCGAGCTAGGGTCGGATATATGTCACAGCACTTCAGTTTATACAATGATCTGACCGTGGAACAGAATCTCCGTTTTTATGGCACTGCTTATGGTTTGAGTAATGCAGAGCTACAAGAACAGATGAAGGTAGCAGTTGATTTAGCGGGTTTAAGTGGTCGGGAGAAGGTTAAAACGGAAGCGCTCTCCGGAGGGTGGAGACAGCGTCTCGCGCTAAGTGCGGCGATCCTGCATCAACCTCAAGTTCTTTTTCTTGATGAGCCCACAGCCGGGGTTGACCCGGTTTCCAGACGTGAGTTCTGGGAATTGCTCTACACACTCGCCGAAGATGGGGTGACGGTATTTGTTACGACTCACTATATGGATGAAGCCGAACATTGTCACCGCTTGGCATTCATTCAACGGGGCGAATTGATCGCAGTCGGCTCTCCAAAACAGCTCAAGGAGTCGATGATGGAAGGGCAAGTGATTCAGATCCACCCCTCCGATACTCCAAAAACGATAGAGGTTTTAAGGGCAGCGATAGAGTCCGGAGCGTACCCTTTGGAAGGCGTTGCGCTCTACGGCTCATTTGTCCACGCAGTCGTACCTGAAGATGAACCGGGAGTAAGCATGATTAAAGAAATTTTGGAAGAAGCTGAACTTAAATTGCACTCGATCAGGGAAATCGAACCTTCTTTGGAAGATGTTTTTATCGCCTGCATGGACTAGAAGAATGATGAAGAAATTGAGTTTGGAGGCAGCTATGCTTACCCGACAACACTTGGTAAAGACCACCCTACTGCTCAGTGTGCTCCTGGCGCTCAGTGCGTGTGACGTACTTTCCGCCAATGATACGTCATCGCTAACGGCCTCTGGCGTGGTGGAGATTATGGAGATATCGATCGCTGCTGAGATAGGGGGAAAAGTATCAGAGGTATATGTTGAGGAGGGTTCAATTATAGAAGCGGGTGCTGCTCTCTTCAGCATTGACGATGAGGAGCTCCAGCTTCAACGCGAGCAGGTCCTTGTAACTGGAGAGGCTGCGGTCGTGGGGGCAGAGCTTGCCCTGCTGGAGGCTCGCCAGGCACTCAAGCATTTAAATGAGAACTGGCCAGTCCAAGCGGCGCAATTCCAGGTAGAGCTAGCTCAGGCGCAGGATGATTTAAAGGATGCGAACTACTATCTGACCGTACGTCAGGAAGGGAATCGCGCCAGCGCGAATACGATCGATGCGGCTGAAGCGAACTTGACCCTGGCCAATGAGGATGTTGATCGCGCCGAAGAGGCCTATCGCCGTGCCAGAGGAGACGCCAGCAAAGCACTAGCGCTATCCAATCTAGCCGCCGCGCGAACGCATCGTGATTCTGTGCAGAGGAACATCAACTGGTATTACGGGGCGCCAACCGAGATTGAGCAAGCCATGCTGGATGCCGATGTGGCCATGGCAGAGGCACGTGTGGAAGAGGCTGCGCAAGAATTTGAGAAGTGGAAGGATGGTCCCGATCCCGACGCAGTTGCCTTAGCCCGGGCAAATGTTGCCAACGCAGAGGCATTACTCAAACTGGCACAAGTACAGGCGGAGAGCCAATTGCGTTCGATCGACATCATGCTTGAAGATAGCGTCATCCGGGCGCCAGCGGATGCCGTGGTCTTGACGCACTCGGTAGAGCCTGGAGAGGTCATCGCGCCGGGAGTGGCTGTAATGACGCTTGGAAATGTAGATCGCATGACGATAACGGTATACCTGGCTGAAAACCAATATGGTCAGGTGAGCGTTGGTGATGTCGCCAATGTGACGGCAGATTCATTCCCCGGTGAGGACTTTGAGGCTGAAGTGATGCGGATCGCGGATGAGGCAGAATACACTCCGCGAAATGTCCAAACGGAAGAAGAGCGCCAGACCACTGTTTATGCGGTTGAATTACGGGTTGACGACCCGGAGGGAAAGCTCAAACCCGGTATGCCTGCCGATGTGGTCTTCGCGCTCGATGAGGCCGGCTAAGTTCGTCAGGCTAGAACGCTAGCGCAAGGATGGCAAGGGCGAGATAACCGACGATGTAAAGACTGGTCAAACCATATAAAACCGTTTTCGGTGTATCGCGAACTTTGAAGTCCTGCGTTTTAAGAAATACGAGTTTTACAAGATCGCCGAGCAGCATCAGAGAAATAAAGAGCAAGAACGACTGATTGGGTCTTGGTATCGTCAGAAGAGAGGCGGTCATGCCCCAATGCCCGAGATTATTTAGGATCACAAAGGCCATGGCGATGATTTCACGCTCGAGCAGGCGATCGTAAATCGCTACGAGTAATCCCAATGAAAGTATCACCAGGATGATGAGTTCGACCCAGCTCTTCCCTGAGGGTGGCTGGAAGCTGCCCTGAGAAATTGAGGCCAGCGCAGTAGAAATCGCCACGCCTAACGCGATTAACTTGATCGCAGTTTCGATCCATGCGAGGAGTGGCCATCGAGCGATATGCCATTCTTTGGGCGTTGGTTGTGCCTTCATCGATCTTATCTCATTGAGCTAATAACGTGCGATTGCAGCGGCCGGCTTCGAACACAGCAGTGGTTTGAGGACTGTATTAAATACTTGTATGATTAGTCGCGTGCACCTGCCTATTTAAAACCAAAGGCGGGATCAAGATCTCAAAAAGCCTAAAACATCTTACCCGGTTCCACGTAGAGGAATTAATATTTATTAGAGACAGGCTCTAGGGAGGGATTATCCATGTCCGATCAACCACAATACGAGAAGAGTGAAAAAACCCCATCAATGGACGAAAAGGCCGATGAGAAGCAGTACGAAAAAGTGGACGAGAAGCGCTTTGAGGAAAAGACACGGCGCGACCCATTAAGTTCAATTATTTGGGCAGGGATCTTGATCTGGGTAGGTGTAGCGCTATTGGCAAACAATCTAGGTTTATTGGACAGCGTACCGTTCCTGAATCAGTTCGAGCCCTGGTCCTTGGCATTTGCAGGTGCCGGGGTGATTGTATTGTTTGAAGTGTTGATCCGCCTGACCGTCCCCCAGTACAGTGGACCCGTCATCGGCACACTAATATTTGGTTTGATCTTGCTCAGCATCGGGATGGGCGAAATCCTGGCTTGGGGATTGATCTGGCCTGTGATCGTAATTGTAGTCGGATTATTAATCCTGATGCGTGCCTTCATGCGACGGAGCTGAGCTTCTCGCTCTATAAGCGGCCCAAATTGAAGGTGCTGAATTCGCCCCACCAGTAAAGCAAGGGTGTCCACCAGCGCTGGCGACCAATGCAGCGGAAATAAGGTGGATTAACGGCGAGAATTAAGTCACCGATACGGTAACGGGGGAGTATGGGTGTGGACACGACAAGTGAGCCCAGCTCTCCCGTTTGCATTTCGTGCAGCATCTTGATGCCAGAACGGGTCTCCACTTCGAAGAAGAATAGGTCGTAGTTTGGAACCCAGGCTTTTCGCTCGTCGCGTTGTTGTCCAAAGATTCCTTCGGTTGCGCCATATATTTCACGGATTTGCACATCCCCATAGAGCGCACGCAGCGAGGGGGCATAGCGGGTATTGATACCGGGAACGCTCCCGAGTGTCATGATCTTGGTCTGCCAGAGCTGTTTGGGATAGATCCCATGCTTGCGTTTAAGATAGCGGCCAAAGAGCACAGCGGTCGTTGCAACGCCGCCTACCAGGGTGACGTTCTCCGCTCGACATTTCTGGTAAGCTAGCTCGAAGCGCGCATCCCAGTCTGCTTTTGTTTTCCCGCCACCGAGGGCATCGATCTCGTCTTGTGTTGGCACTGAGCGAATGGGGGTGCGGGTGGAGACAAATTTGGTATAGATACCGGAGCTGTAGCCGTAGGAAATTTGACGATCTCCCGCCTGGAGTGTGCCTACGTGGGAGGGAAAATTAAGATTCAGGTTCACTCCGGCAAAGAGATCGAAGCGGCTAAATTCGAGCACGTAATTCATCATGGCCCGTCCGGCGCTGACACGTAAAGCCAGATCCTTGGGTGTCATCGGGATGAACTTGGACTCTCCCTGGGTTGTTCCGCGTGTTATCGCCCAACCAACCGTCGGTTCACTCAATAAAAGCTCATGTTCTCCAGCCATGACGCGTTCAATAGTTGGTTTGAGGTCTTCATAAGTGACAACGGGGAATGCTTGTCGGTATTCTTCAATTCCCCGCACCTGTTCAGCCCCATACTGTCGGCCATATGCGGTCAGCGCATAGTCTTGTAGGTAGCGCGCAAGCACCTGCGCTTGCGCAGCAACTGGGGCTTGCACTGCTTGATGCCAGGGTTCAAGCATTTGGGTAAGCATGGCCTGTGGGTCACTACTGTTCATTGAAGACCTCCAAACTTGTTAGAATCCGTGGTGGTGAAATGCTACTTCGGGAGACAGGGAAAGGCAATTATGCAACGCCTTGTCGACGATCTGCTTGGGCCGGGGAAGGCGGGCCGTCTCAGGACGTCTCAGAAACGGGACAAAACAAGTACAATATATTGACAATAAAGACACTATAAGTCTATAATGAATACTTCTTGGAAAGCGTAAGCGATTGAGATCATCTATGAATAAGCACGCAATCATTATCGGCGCAGGAATGGGTGGTATGGCGGCCTCGCTGCGACTGCGAAAATTGGGTTTTAGCGTCACGCTGCTTGAGAAAGAATCCCGTCTTGGCGGTCGAAGCAATGTGATCGAGGAAGCCGGTTTCAGGGTTGACACAGGTCCCACCATCCTGGTGATGAAAGAGGCTTTCGAAGCGACCTATCGCGATCTAGGCTATGACATTCATCGGCGTATTCAATTTGAGCAACTAGATCCCAACTACCGAGTCTATTATCACGACGGAAGTTACCTGGATCTCCACAGCAATATGGCTCAATTGGCCCAGGCGGTTGAGGAAATCGAGCCGGGTTCAGCCGAGAGGTTATTTCGATTTCTGGGAGACAGCGCGCTGAAGTATGAACTGGCGCTGGAATTTGTGCAACAGAATTATGATCGCGTAACCGATATGATCAACCCGCGTGCGCTGCTGCGCCTATTTCGAACACAAGCTCATCAGAATTTATATCGCCAGGTCTCGCGTTACTTCAATGGGAACGATAAACTAACAAAGGCCTTTGCTTTCCACTCGATGTTCTTAGGGCTTTCACCTTTTGAAGCCCAGGCTATGTATAGTTTGATCACCTATGCCGATCTGGCATTGGGAATGTGGTACCCGCATGGGGGGATCTACGCCATTATTGAGGATATGCAAGCTCTCGCACTAGATTTAGGGGTTGAGATCCGCACGCAAGCGCCGGTAAGTCAAATCCTGATTGAGAGTCGCAAGGTCAGCGGTGTCCGTCTGGAAAATGGCGAGGTGATTCAAGCCGATCTGGTGGTGTCGAATGCGGATTTGCCCTACACCTACCAGTCCTTGGTCCCCGCTGCCTACCAGGGCAAATATCGTAAAGCGCGCCTTGAACGGATGAATTATGCATGTTCTGGCTACCTGCTTTATCTTGGGGTTAACCGCATCTATCCCAATGTGCGGCACCAGGGACTTTACTTCTCAGAGGATTTCAGAGCGAATCTGGATGCAATTTTTAAGAGTAAGATCTTGCCCGAACAACCCTCCTTTCACTTAAATATCCCTACGGTAAGCGACCCTTCCCTTGCACCAGAAGGTCATAGTTTGATCTATCTTTTGGCGCCAATGCCAAATACCAGCGGGTCCATTGAATGGGATCAAGCGGCCCCAAGCGTCAGGAACCATCTGATCGGCAAGCTTGAAGAGCTGATTGACCCCCAAATCCGCGATCATATCGTCTGGGAACGTGAATTCCGCCCTACTGATTTCACTGAACAATTCAACGCCGTACATGGCACTGCTTTCGGCTCTCTCTCCCACAACTTTTTTCAATCAACCTTTTTCCGACCGCACAATAAGGCTCGGTCAGTAGATGGACTTTATTTCGTTGGTCAGGGGACGTATCCGGGGATTGGAATGCCGATGGTGCATTTATCTGCAAAGCTCGTGGCAGAGAGGATTGAAGCCGAATGGATGTAGATAATCAACGTACGTTCGCTCGGGTTCACACGCAAGTGCGAGCCCACCAGCCGATCGCATCAGTTGCAGATTACCAGATCTGTCGTCAGGTGATGCGACAGGCCAGCCGTAATTATAGCTTTGCCAGCCTTTTTTTCCCTCCTGACGCCCTCAAGCATGTCGAAGCGCTCTACGCCGTCATGCGTGTAGGAGATGACCGGGTAGATATTTCTTATGATGGCTTTGAGTCACCTTGCGATGCGATCGAGGACTGGGAGCACAGGTACTGGCAGGCATTTGAAGAAGGGACCTCAGAGCATCCCGTGCTGAGAGCATATCTTCAAACGAGCCGTGAGTTTGCTATTCCAGCGGATACCATGGGCCCATACTTCCGGGCGATGAAGGAGGATGTCAACATCACTACCTTCAAGGCTTTCGAAAACCTCATGCACTATATAGAAGGTAGCGCCTTGCCTGTCGGGAGAGCAATGGTCCATATCTTAGGGGTCCAAGCTCAAGCAAGGATCCGGGAAGTGATTCATCACGCTGATAGCCTCTCGATCGCTATGCAGCTGAGCAACTTCTGGCGTGATATCGGACAGGATTGGGAAATTGGGCGTGTGTATATCCCCCAGGATGATCTCCATCGGTTCGGCTTGAGCACGGAGGATTTTGCGCGTAGAGAAGTCACAACGGCGTTGAAAGATCTGCTCGAATTTGAATTCGAGCGGACAGAAAGGTACTATCAGCATGCACGTGAGGGTATCCCCCTCCTCGCCAGAGGACGCCTGGGTGTGATGAGCGGATTGCTGATATACCGGGCCATCATGGATTCGATCCGTCAAAATGATTACGACGTTTTCTGTCAGCGGGCGAGAACTTCGCGCTGGCAAAAGCTACGCATGGTTGCACACGCGTATCGATCGGTCTGATCCCTGATGGAGCAGGTTCAGGGGAAGCGTCCCCTTTCAATTTACCAGTTTCAAATGAAAACCATGCCCATCCTTCTTGGCTGGGGCATTGCCTCCATCTGTAGTGGAGTGGTCTTCTCGCGTCGGCAAGGGGGGTTCTGGAAACATCTTGGTATACAGTTCATCGGGTGGGGGCTCGTTGATGCATTCATCGCCGGCTTCAGCCTTTTCTCAAGCAGGCGGCAGCAGCGAAATTGGACCGAGGGTCAAATCACTTCGAAAAAGCACAATCATGATCTGAGACAATTTCAGAAGATCGTTGGCTTTAATGCGATTCTTGATGTGGTTTATCTCGTGGGGGGAAAGCGATTGGTAGCTATAAGCCGTTCGGATGAGCGGCGGCGCGGTGCGGGCATTGGGATTCAGATTCAAGGAATGTTTCTGCTTCTATGGGACATGTTGCTATTACTCTTTTCTTGGACGGTTCGGCGTGGTTGAGTTGAACCCATTTGCAGGGCAAGAACACTTCCCCTTCCAGATCGGCGAAGGGTCGCATTCACTCCTCCTCATTCATGGGTTTCCAGGTACGCCGGCAGATGTCAGGCCGCTAGCTGAGCGATTAACAACGAATGGGTGGCGAGCACACGGACCCCTGCTGCCTGGGTTCGGAGAACAAATTGCTTTACTCGATACCATGACGCGCCAGGTGTGGCTGGAGAGTTTACGCAATACATGGAAGATGCTCTCTCCCCAAGCCGATCAGCGTGTGCTCCTTGGCTATTCTATGGGAGCAGCCCTGGCAATTGTTCTTGCTGGCGAGTTTCAACCGGATGCAACGATCTTAATCAATCCGTTCTGGCGAGCCCCCCATCCCCTGGCAAGGCTGGTGCCGGTCATGCGAAAATTTGGGCTACATTTACGACCTTTTAGAAAAGCCAACTTCGACGATCCCCGCTTGAAACAGCAACTTGCTGAAATCATTCCCCATATCAATCTGGAGGATGTAGAAGTACAGGAATCCATTCGAGAGCAATTTGTCCTCCCGATTCGGGCGATTGATGAAATCCTGAGCCTGGGACGAGAAGCCTACCGCAAGGCAAGCATGATCGAAGGACCCCTTATGATGCTTCAGGGTCGCGAGGATGCCCTGGTCCATCCTAAAAACACCCGCAGGTTGCTGAAACGCTTTGGTAGCGAAGATGTCCAATATCATGAGATCGATGGCGATCATCACCTCCTGGAATCAAATTCATCTTCGCTCGAAGAAGTTGGGCAACTCGTGAATCGTTTTCTGGAGGGGTTACGTTGACATACTGGGGGGTTTTATTGCGCTTCTTGGTCCCACCATTACTGCTGGTTTTCTTGGTGGCGGTTTTGCCCATGATTAGACAACTACGGTCAGATGAGAACATCCAACTAAAACCCTATCTGATCGTTTTTCTGCATGTCTTATTGGCGCTCTTCTACACCTCCCCCTGGGATAACTATCTGGTGGCAGAATCCGTATGGTGGTATGAGCCCAGCCTTGTTTCAGGGATATTGCTCGGATACGTACCAATCGAAGAGTACACTTTCTTCATCCTCCAAACCATGCTAACGGGGCTGCTAACGCTGGTAGTCCTGAAGCGCGATCCCGCTCATTTCAACCAAGAGATCAACCAGGCTCATCTACGTCTACGCTCGAGCGCTTTGGTCCTGGTGATGGGTTTTTTGGGCGGAGCCTTGCTCTTCTTGGATTGGGAATCGGGTCGCTATCTCGGCTTGATCCTGGCATGGGCAGCCTTACCGATGCTGATACAGTCGATGTTTGGTGGTGATATTTTGTTCTTGCATTGGCGCACTTTGATGGTAGCTGTTTTAGCCCCTACCCTATACCTGTGGTTCGTCGACACCCTGGCAATAAACGCCGGTACCTGGACAATAAGCGAGCAATATACAACTGGCCTCAAACTTGGCATCCTTCCTCTGGAAGAGATGACATTTTTCCTGGTGACCAATTGGATTGTTGTAGCAGGAGTGCTCTTAATGCTTTCGCCGTCGAGCCAGCAGCGTGCCGACCAAATTATCGAGGCTTTTAAAGCGAAAAGGACCGACGGAAGTTTGAGTAGATAATGGTGCCTTCGATCGGGAACAGGTCGGATTCGCTCCTGACCCTTATGAAAGAGTTGGTATTGCCTGGCAAGTATCGGGAGATTTTCCAATGGCTCACAATAGCCTGGGTGCTCTCCATGATCCTGACGCCGATAGGGATCTGGACCTTGGGTCAGTCTGCTTTCCCCCTGCTCACAAGTCTGACGGTGCTGCTGCAGGCGGCGCTTAGCGTGATAGCGTTGCTGGAGATGGTCCCGGCCTATGGGGGGATCGGTCGAATTGCAATCATTGTTGTAGGCACGATCATGCTTGAAGCGTTGGGTGCATCGAGCGGGTTTCCCTTTGGCGAGTACCACTACACAGCAGCCTTACAACCACAGATTTTTGGCGTTCCGCTGTTGATCCCGTTCGCCTGGGCGATGATGATTCTGCCAGCTTGGAGCGTTGCAGGCACGATTCTGCGCAGAGGTAAGGCGGGCATTGTTTATCAACTGGCCTTCTCTGCCGTTGCCGCGCTGGCCTTTACAGCTTGGGATTTTTATCTTGATCCGCATATGGTTGCACGGGGTTTGTGGGTGTGGGGAGAAGCCGGTGGGTATTTTGGCATTCCCTGGAGCAACTATCTGGGATGGTTTGGCAGCGCCATGCTGCTCACATGGATTGCGAGACCCTGGCGATTGAAATCTCCTAAACTCATTCTGATCTACGCGCTCACCTGGATCTTCCAGGGTGTTGCCCAATTTTTCTTCTGGTCTCAACCAGGGCCTGCCCTGGTTGGTTTCACGCTCATGGGATTATTTGCGGTTTTGGCCGGGAGGTCACTCTGGCAGGAACACTACCCTATCTCTGGATCCTGATCGCTTTTCTCTGTGGTTCATTACCGTTTTCGGTTTGGTTTGGTCGCTGCGCGGGGGTTGATGTACGCAGCTATGGAGACGGTAATCCAGGGGCGACCAATGTTTTACGTGCACTGGGAATACGTTGGTTCATCCCGGTGGCAGTGTTGGACTTCATCAAGGGCGCCATTCCTGTCGGGATTGCCTACTTTTGGTTGCAGGTTCAAGGCAGCGACTTGATCTTGATCGCCTTGGCCCCCGTTCTAGGACACGCATACTCGCCCTGGTTGAAATTTAAGGGTGGCAAAGGTGTTGCGGTCACGTTAGGGGTGTGGAGCGGCCTAACTATCGGCGCCGCGCCTACGATCCTGGGCTTATTCCTGGGGATTTGGTCACTTGTTCTCCAACCAAGTTCCTGGATTGTCGTGGCTGCCATGCTCTCCTTCGGGGTCTTTGTCCTCCAACAATCTGCTTGGACAGCAAGCTTATTCGTGTTGACCTGGCTGGGGCATTTTATCCTGCTTCTCTGGACCCACCGTCATGAGTTGAACACTTTACCGCGCTTGCGCCCCTGGCCCCGGGAGACTGGATGAACATCGCCTTGATTGTCTGGGTTTTAATCTATGCAAGTCTAGGGGCGATGTTGATCATCGTCACATTCAACAGCCTGTCCTATCCTCGCCTAACGCCGGCGCGGCAATCCTTTCAGAAGAAGGTTTCAATCTTGATACCGGCCAGGGATGAAGAGGCCCATATTGGGGAAACGATCGCAAATCTCCTGGCACAAGATTATCCCCATTTCGAACTGGTTGTACTTGATGATCACTCTTCCGATGGAACCGTTCAGCGCGCATTAGAAGCTGCAAAGGGCGATCCGCGTTTCAGACTCGTGAAGGGAAAGTCATTACCGACTGGTTGGCTTGGTAAGACTTGGGCTTGCCATCAGCTAGCGCAACAGGCGCAGGGTGAAATCTTGATCTTTACGGATGCCGACGTGACTTGGGATCGAGCGTCGCTAGGTGCGGCCCTGCAAATGACGATGGATTATCGAGCAGACATGCTCACCATCTTCCCAACCCAATTGACTGTGTCCTGGGCTGAGCGTCTCACCGTACCCTTAATGAACTTTGCCATCCTTGCCTATCTCCTGGAATGGTTGGTGCGTAAGCTTCCAGCCATCAGTTTAGCGGCAGCCAATGGCCAAGTGCTGCTGTTCCAGAAAGAGATCTACCGTGAGTTGGGCGGGCATAAAAGGGTGCGCGCAGAGATCATTGAGGATGTCAAATTAGCACGTCAGGTAAAAGGCCTGGGTTATAGACTCGTCATTGGGCTTGGACATGGGATGATAAAAGCTCGCATGTATACAGGTTGGAAATCTGTCCGGGAGGGCTTCGGAAAAAACATTCTTGCAGGGTACGGGAACCAGCCCATCTTTTTACTACTTTCCACACTCTTCCACCTGCTGATCTTTGTTTATCCCTGGTTGGCGATGATCGGCGCGATGATCCCTGAGCCAGATCTGGACATGCTTGTTCGAGCAGGGGTGGCTGTGGCTATGGGGGTTGGCGTGCGGGCGATTGCTGCGATTACCAGTCGAGCAATCTTAATCGATGCGCTCTGGATGCCAGCTTCGGTGATCTCGATGACATTGATTGCGCTGCAAGGATTGCGATGGCACTTCAGCCGATCAGGTCCTCATTGGAAGGGGCGCAGCCTTCGGC
>JBFFQB010000006.1:0-55900 GCA_041573795.1 Anaerolineales bacterium | reverse complement strand
CGTCACGGCACCTTGCAGTTCGATGTTTTCACCGGCTAGGCAAGTGGCAATCGCTGGCGCTGCCTGCTCCTCTGGCAGATCCTGATCATCCAACTCGGCTACGTAAACTTGCGTAATCCCGAATTCGTTCAACATTGCGATATGCTCATCGGTAAGGACTGTACCCTTACGCATACGCCGCTTGCCGGAGGGATCGGAAAGATTATGGGCAAGAATTTTGCCCTTCGCCTGCTGGATATCAACGGATCCAAATTTCATACGATCTTCCTACAGAGAGTAGATTTCTTCGAACCATGATAGGGCTATCCTATCATGTCTCGCACAGACAACAGCGAGACCCTCGGGTCCCGCTGTTTATCGGAAATTTATATCAATCTTGCCCGGATTTGATCTTCCGAATCAACTCCGTTAAGCCTGGGAGAGCTCTGTGCTTAGCCGCTGAAGACGTGCTTCGCGATCGGCGACAAAACGCTCGATCCCTGCCAGAATATGGCTAGGTGAGAGCTGAGCCTCTTCGATGACATCATCGACTGTCCCACCGGTGCGCCAACGGTTATCCCAATCGGCAGATAGTGCGTACTCCTCTCCGACCTTATTAAAAAGCCAGTCGTGCATGAGCCAGCGCGCCTGCGTAGTGATAACAGTTGAATTGGCACGGTCGCCTGTCGATAGAACGCTCTTTTGATATTCATCGGGCTGCGTGGCAAAAAGCTGCGGGCTTGTTGCACAGACGATCTTTACGTTAAGCTTGCGCTTGTCCAGTTCCGGCAGCAACTTAATGATGTTGGCCATGGTGCTCGTGCCCTGTATGATGAATGTGCCCCCGCGTGGGTCTTTCCCGTTGTAATCACGCACCACATATGCCCCACGTGCGGCCTCGAAGTGCGAGGGCATACCCAGCTTCTCTCGATCCGGGATCTCGATCGGTGGACGTGTCAGGTGTAGCGCCACAATCGGCACGTCCTGTTTTAACGCCGCGCCCAACATCACCGGCACCTCATTATGTTCCCACGGATGCAGGTTGATCACCTGTCCCTCGGGGAAGAGCTGTGTGACCCCGGGCGCGAAGATACCGAAGTGTGTGCGGCTGTCATCCGCCGTTTCCGGCCCGGAGTGCCCAGCCACCCATAAAGCCTTGCCCACCTTCAGGTCGCAATCTTGCGCCAGCTGGCTGAAAAGCCGGATCAAACCGTAGTGCAGATAGGAGAAAGATCCATAGGTTGAGGTTGAGCCCCAAAAACCATCAAACTCCTTCTCAGGATCCTCGGAGAAGTTGACCGTCGCCAATCCCACCATGATGCCTGAATTGGTGAACTCGGTGATTTCCTGCGGGAGCAAGACGCCATCCGCAGTACCAGTGCGCTCATACCATCCATAGCCATCGAAATCACCGTATCCATCAGCAAACCCACTGATGTTGGTAGAGCCAGCAAGGTCGGCAGAACTGATCAAAAACAGCGGACGGCCATACTCCTTAGCGCCGAAGGCGTTCACCCAGGCGCCCCACTTCGCCAGGGCGTTGCGATTGGCGGCTTTCTCTCCCGGCTTGGCGAAGATATCCTCGGGATATTGCCGGTAGTCATACAGTCGATCATCAAGGAAAGGGTTGCCCTTCTTGCCGATCTTCAAGGTTTTGATCTTGGTCGGCACGCTTTCACCCAGGCTCACCAGCGTATCAGCGATGTAATCAACAAGATCCTGATCCTGACGTAAAACTTCGATCACCGCCTTAAGGTTAGCTTGAAATTCCTCGGCAATGGCTTTTTCACCTTCCGGCGCAGCCCCACCGAAATTGGCAAATTTGGCTCCATATTTTTCAGCAAAGGGCTCCTTGGTTTGCCAGAAAAGGTCGCTGTTCATCGCATGGGGTGAGCCATGTGAGGCATTGTCATACTTCAGGTACCCGCGTCCTTTGCGCGTTTTGAACCAGGTCACGTTGGGAGCCTGATCTTTGTTCTCACCATAGATCATTTTAAGGATCGCCCGCGTCACTTCCGCCCAATCATCGCCTTTCTCCGTGCCGGATACATGCCAACCATGCGAACCGAACCAATCTGCCGGAGTCCCATAAACCACGTCGCTGATCGGGTGTTTATCGATTCCAAAGTCGTTCCAATCGACCAAGTAGTAAAGATTGTCGAGCGCAAGGCCCCAAGCAGAATTGGCACTCTCATGCGTTGAGCCCGGGGTCAATCCGCCCTCGCCCTCGACAATGAAAACCTTTACCCCGTCAGCTCCGGCTCGCTTTAATGCCAACGCCGCGCCAACTGCTGCTGGGCTGCCATGCCCGGAAGGACCGGTGTTAAATTTCAAGAAGAGGGTTTTGCCTTCCATTTCGGCGTGACCCGATAAACCACCTCTTCTGCGGAATTGGAGCAAATCCTCCCAATAGAGCGCCCGCTTCTCAGCCTTCGGGATGGCATAGCGCTCATCCCCGGTCTGTTCATGCTTCACACGCAAAGCCTCATTCAAGGCAGCCAACGTACAATAAAGAAGCGGTATGGTATGCCCTGCGCCGAGAATGAAGCGATCGCCAAACCGGTTTTCAGGATGACGGATATCCCACCGCATGACGCCACTGAAGAGGGTCACAATCAAGGCATAGACCTTTGAGCGCGACCCGCCCGGGTGACCGCTTTGACGGTAGTTCAAGATGATGTCGATCAATTGATCGATCACGTCGCGTAATTTATCCCACTTCTCAAAATGGCCGCTCAATTCTTCAAACTTTTTATCGATGTTTACGTCCACGAAAAGCTCCTTTAACCCTGGAGAATCCTGGGGCTACATGCGCGACCAGGCTTCCGCCCAGACGCGTTTTGTACCAGCAATGATTTGTTCGGAGGTCTCGGCTTCGGTTTGCGGTTTCACTTCAAAGCCTACCCAGGGTCGCTCGGCCTTCCCCTCGGCCAGGTAGCCGATTTTGAATAAAGCCTTTAAAAAGACGACCAACTCGTCAACATCGTTGCTGCCCCCCGGCCACCCAAAACGGGGATGCAGGTCTCCATATCCCGGCGTATCCGCTTCCACGACTGCGTTGCCGACGTGGGCATGAACGAGATGATCCTTGAGCAAAGTCAGCGCCGCTTCTGATTCCTCAAAAAGCAGCGGTTGGTGACTGAGGTCGTACATCAACCCGAATTCAGGGTAATCCTGTTTCACCGCGCTGGCGAACTCAGCGGCATAATCACTGGGCCCGATCAGACATTTCTTATCGACGTCTCGATCGAATGTCTCGAGCGTCAACGCCAGCCCCTTATCGCGGGCATAGGCGCTGGCCTGCTTGACGGAATCGATCAGAAGCTCCAAAGCCTTCGGACGATCGGCGTCGCCTGGATCAACACCCGAGAGAAAGCCAATCCGCTTCGCTCCCATCTCCTGCGCCTCATCGATATTCTCTTTCAACTGGCTCAAGGCAGCTGCCCTCTGTGCATCATCCAGGCTGTTCAGGTTGTGCTTGCCGATTAAAAGGGACGGTTGCGCGCCGTAACCGATCTGGATGTGACTTTGTTCCAGCACCGCCTTTGCTTCCGCCCGCACCCCGGGGTCCTTGATCCAGCCAATTTCGATCCCGGTGAAGAAAGGATCCTCGGCGATCTGGGATAGGGTCTCGACGATCGGACCTTCCCCACCGATGGTGGACGGGAAAGCCATGAAATGCACAATACTCAGGGTGCAGTAATGACTCCAGTGTTTCTCCATCTTCCAACCTCCAACGTTCGTTTTAACGCAGCTTATAAAACCGGGTATACAGGATCCCGGCCTTCGATTACCGCAATGACATCCTTGTATACCTGGGCCATGCGGTAAAGAGCTTCATCCGTGTGTCCCGCCATATGTGGGGAGAGGATCACATTTTCCAACTGATATAGCGGGTGATCTGCAGGAAGCGGCTCAGGCTCGAAAACGTCCAGCCCTGCACCAGCGATCAGACCTTTCTCCAACGCCTTGACCAAAGCTCCCTGATCTACAACCGGTCCCCGCGACGTGTTGATCAGGTATGCACTGGGTTTCATCGTTTCTAACATCTGGGTGTTGATCATCGCTCGCGTTGACGGGAGAAGAGGTACGTGCACCGACACATAATCGGAAATCGCTAGTAAGTCTTCAAGCGGAACTGCCCTGGCTTTCAGCTTTTCTTCAGCATCCGGGTAAGACACGAGATCGTAGTAAACAACTTGCATGGCGAAAGCGACATGTGCCATTTCAGCCACCCGCTGCCCGATCCTGCCGAATCCAATCAGCCCTAGCGTCTTTCCATACAGCTCGCTACCGATCAATCGGTAACGTGCTCCCCAATCTCCGGCGCGGATGGCTTTATCTGCTTCGCGCACCCGCTTGCTCAGGCTCAGCATGAAGGCCAGGCACTGCTCGGCAACCGACTCGACGTTAGCTTCAGGGGTATTGACAACGACAATACCCAATTCCTGCGCGGCTTTCCGATCGATCGCCTCAACACCGGTACCGTGCCGCGCCACGACTTTCAGCTTTGGCGCCGCTTCCATGATCCTGCGGCTCACCACGCCGTTGGCACGGATGATGATGCCCTGCACATCGACCACAGCCCGAACAAGGTCTTCTTCATCCAAGCTCTCCGCCGTGCGCACCTCTGCCAGGTGGCGCAGCTCATCCAGGGCGAGCGGATGCATAGCCTCATAAAGAAGGATGACCGGCTTGGTCATGTCTAGCCTACTCTACTCATGCCTTACGCATAGGCGTGCACCACGCGATTCATAGGACATCTCATGGTAGACGGTTTTCCACTCGAGATACTCATTGATGGCGATCGCGCCCTGCTCACGACCCATACCACTTTGCTTCATTCCGCCGTAGGGTGCCTGCACCATCGAGCCATGAATATCATTGATCCATACCGAGCCGGCTGTGAGTCTACGGGCAGCCAGGTAACAATTGCGCTGATCCGCACTGAAGAAGTACGCGGCCAGGCCGTTCCAACTGTCATTGGCGTACTCAAAGGCTTCCTCCAGATCATCCCCGATCTTGATAAATGCCAGCACCGGGCCGAAGGTTTCTTCGCGCACAATCTCCATGTCGTGCTTACAATTGGCCAGCACGGTTGGTTTGTAGAAATTGCCGCCGTCGAAACCCTCACCCGTCAACTGTCCACCACCCGCCAATACTTTGGCACCTTCTTTCTTTGCCTTCTCAACCTGGCCTGACACCCATTCAAATTGGCGCTTGTTGACCAACGGCCCGATATCCACACCATCCTCAAATCCTTCACCGACCGTAACCCGACCTGCGAAAGCAGCCACACGCTCCACAACCTCGTCATAGACGCGTTCGTGGACATAGACCCGGTTGACCCGGTTGCACACCTGCCCACAGCCTCGGAAGGCTTGGAAGGTGATCGCTTCAACCGCCTTTTCAAGATCGGCATCCTTCCACACAATGCAGGGGCACTGGCCGCCCAATTCGAGCGTGACACGTTTCATGCCTTCTGATGCGGCTTTCATCACGGCGATTCCGCCGGGCAAGCTCCCTGTCAAAGAGGCATGTGCGACTTTTGGATGCCGTACAAGCGTTTCGCCCACCTCGCCGCCGGGTCCGGTGACGATGTTAAGCACCCCTTTGGGGAATCCCGCCTCCATCGCCACTTTACCCATCATTAAAGTTGCGAGGGGCGTATCGGATGAGGGCTTAGCGACAATTGTGCAGCCAGCCGCCAGGGCCGGTCCCATCATACGGCTGAGCAGATGCAGGGGGTCGTTCCAGGGTGGGATCGCTGCTACCACACCTTGGGGTTCACGCAGGACATAGACAAAACGATCACGATGATCGGATTCAAGCACCATGCCTGTAATGCGCCTGGCCTCCTGGGCATAGAATTCCATCACGGCTGCAAAGCCACCTACCTCGCCCTTCGCTTGGGGGAAAGGCTTCCCCTGTTCCTGGGTGAGCACCTTTGCAATTTCATCGACATTGGCACGCATCGCTTCAACTAAGCGCATCATCGCCGCCGCACGTTCAACTGCCGGCGTGTCACGCCATGTTTGGAAGGCCGCATACGCCGATTCAACAGCGCGGTCAACCTCTGCCTTACTGGCTATGGGTACTTTTCCCACGACCTGACCGTTGGCCGGATTGATTACGTCGACAACATTACCGTCGCTGCCTTCGACCCACTCTCCATCGATTAACATAGACTGGACTTCATCTGAGCTTTTCTTTGCCATGTCTCTTCTCCTCCGAATTACGCCAAGAGTAAACTCCCTTTTGCTAAGTAGTGATCTCTTGTTCAGGCTACCCGGATTACCTCAGAGACGGGGCGGACTCCGTGTTCTCTGCGGCGGATCTGGTGAGCCAAAATCCCAAATAGTTCCTCCGCCATGCTTAAGAAATCACTCACTACCAGTGCTTCTGGATAGATCTGGTGCACGTAATCGGTGCCGATACCTATTCCCACGATGTACACGCCCAACTGGGTGATTCTGCGTACTTCTTGAATCAAATGATCAGCATCCCCATTAGGTTGGCCATCGCTGAGAATGAGCATCACTTTTCGATCTTCATTACGGGCTTGCAAACGCCTGAGTGCAAAGAGCAAATGTTCTTCATCCCAATTATTGTGCCTGGCTTGAATCTGAGTAACCCTTGCCCGCGCTAGCCTGTAGGGCTCCTCAAAATGTTTGTAGATCCGGTGTTCAAGCGCGCTACAACGAGTCGTCCGATAGGCATGCGCCGGGGTTAACCCCAGCTTCATCGCCGCCCGCGCCTCATATTCCTCGGTTGTATAGCCAATGATTTCAAAGGGTATCCCCAGATGATCAAGCGTCTCCCCCAGCAATACGGCGCCTTTGGTGGCCGTCTCAACCTTATCCCCGGCGCTCATACTAGCGCTCTCATCCACCAGGATCGAAAACGCCACCCAACGCTCGTTCCCGCTTATCGGGCGTTGAAAAAGCCGGTATACACCGAGCCGCTGCCTCCAGAGTTTACCGACGTTGAGCTTTCCAGTCCGGTGATGGCCACCAAAGCGCAGGTAGGCTTCTTCCTCGAGCAAATAGGTCAAGCGTCGAGTGAGGAAGCCCGCTTCGCGCTGGATCTCGCTCCACAACGCGCGGTAGCGCTCGATGTCGCCTGTGGGTGGGATGAGGATCGTCTCTCGATCGGATCGAATGGCGCTGGCGTGGATATCTTTGCCTCCCAGGCCGCGCTCAAACCAGGGGGCTGACCCGGGTTTGTACCATTCTGGCAATGGGCGCTGGCGCCCCAACACCGTGACCTCGCCCACCTCTCCCGTCTCCTCCCATTCCGGAAGACGATCCGTCGGCCCATCTGGTTCTAAGTTTCGCTCTTGATCAGCGCCACGTGCAGGTTTTTGCTGCCCCACATGCTCCGCACGTATGAGGTGAGCGACCACAGGGTGTACTTTAGTGGCTGCCTCGAAACTGGCCCGGGGACTCTCTCCGGTGACTCCAGCCTGGATATCAGGCGCTGCTGAGTCCAATGCTGCTCGCACGCTATCGCCAAATTGAGCGGTGGTGAGCCCGCGCCCGTAAAGGAACAGGCCAAGCTCCACCTGGCGAGTCGTGTTCATTAATTTAACGAATGAACCTCCAAGGTTCGGAGGCAGCCTGGAATCCAAAGCACGTTGAGCACCTGGCCAACGGAGGATCAACGCATTCTCCAAACGTGCATCTTCAAGCGCATGCCACAAGGATGTAAGGAAGGGCTTATCGCTGGCCTCCTCAAGCCGCACTGCATCTACCCAGAGCATGCTTTTCTCAAGATAATGCCCAAGCAAATGCAGGCTTTGTCCGAGCAAGTAAGGGTAATCCGCCTGCAAGATTGCGTCCGGTTTCATACCCACTACAATCTGGCCTTCCCCGATACGATCTTCCGCACCAAAATCCAGACGCAGTTCGTAATCGTGCGAGATGATCTGGAGCAGCCGCTCCAGCCGCGAGCGCAGACTTTCGATGATTTGCTCCAACACGTCTTGCTCAGAAGTAGAGGTCAAGGATGTCCTCCACCGCCTTTGCATCGTAGCTGCTCATCTTGCCCAGAACCGTGAATTGGGCTGCCTCACGCACATCAAAGCGCTTCGACATACGCGCCCAATCGATGATACGGCGTGTGCTGAAAGAGCCGTAGAGCTTCTCGTTCTGGATCGCCATGCGCACATCGTTGGCGACCTGTACCATACGCTCCACCAACTCCCGATCGCTGGTCTCGCTTTGCTGAAGGACGGCCTCAACTTCCTGCTCCGCTGGGAGATACTCCATGCGGATTACGACCGGGAAGCGATCCATCAAGGCCTCATTGAGCATTTTCGTCCCGCCATAGCGGCCTTCTTCGCTGGGATTCATGCTAGCGAAGAGCCGGAAATTAGGATGCGGCCGGATAATGCGTCCGTCATGTTCAGTCAGAACGACCATGCGGTCATCATCCAGCAATGAGTGCAGGCAGAAGGCGATTTCTGGCAGGCAGGCGTTGATCTCGTCCAGAAGCATCCAGTCGCCTGCTTGCATTGCATCTACCAGGACGCCATCGACCCAATAGGTGCCTTGCTCATTGATCAAGAGCTTCCCAAGGAACTCATCCACGGTCGTGGCGCCATTGAGATTGACCCGGCGTAATCCATTATTGGTCTTCCAGGCTAAGTAGCGTACGGCCTGGGTCTTTCCGACGCCTGTCTCGCCGATCAGCAAAACCGGTAGGTTCTCGGTGACGGCATAGGCCAGCTTCTCCAGGTAACCTTGGGGTGGAAAAAGGTATATTTGCTTGGATGGAATGTAGGCGCTGCTATTGCCGACATTAACTGGCATTTCAACCGATTCGATTTTTATCGTTTTCTCAGCTTTCTTCTTCGCCATGCTTCCCATCTTTCAGCCAGTTAACACCGGGTTGGGGGAGTTGAACCTTTGGGACCGAGAGGCCTAGCTTGATGTCCAGGCGACCAACACTTGCACCAAGAGCAAATGACGCGCTTAATCGAACGCCGCGATCTGATGGGTGTCTTTTGCCTAACTTCATCGTGTGCCCTCTTGGCCTCAATCGCTCACGACCCAGGGTCCGAGTTCAGATGGGGCACAAGAAGGAAGCGCTTCACATCTTAGCTTTGACTTACTCGCCACCCTCTCCTAATTGTTCTTCGATCGCTTTCAGAACCTTCTCAGGCGTCGCCGGTACATCTGTGATCCAGACACCGATGGCATCATGGATGGCGTTGATGATTGCTGGAGCCTGGGAATTGGCGGTCATCTCGCCAATGCCCTTGGCGCCATAGGGGCCTGTGTCAGATTTCATCTCCACGATGACCGCATCCAGATCAGGAACATCTTTGGCTGTGGGCATCATGTAGGAGAAAAAGCCGGTGGGGTAGTGCTCCAGTGTAGGGTAGTAAGGGTGCAGCTCTTCAAGCAAAGCCGATCCTAGTCCCATCGCTGCGCCACCATCGATCTGTCCCTCCGCCAGCATCGGGTTGATCGCCTTGCCGCAATCGTAGGCACTAACCAGCTTCAGGACCTTGACCCACCCCGTCTCCGTATCAACTTCTACCTCAGCGATCGTGGCCCCATAGGCCATGTTGTGCAACGGTTCACCTGCCCCGGTTTCTTCATCTACTTCAGCGACTGGCCAGCCAAAGGCACCACGCCCGGCGATCAGTTTACGCTCGGACCAGGTAGCACGATCAGCCACATCAGCGATCGGGATCGCCTGCTCGGGGGCATCGCGTACAACGACCGTGTCGTTCTCCGCGACAAGCTTGTCAGCCTCAACGCCAAGCTGCTCAGCGGCTACTTCAAAGAGAACCTCGCGTGCTTCACGCGCCGCCAGCAAGACAGCATTGCCGGTTTGATGTGTCGCCCGGCTGGCAAACGTGCCGGTATCCAGCGGGCTGCTGTCTGTGTCGACGAGGGTTACATTAACCTTATCGATAGGTACACCCAGCTCCTCAGCTGCGATCTGACGCACGATCGAGCGCACGCCCTGCCCGATGTCTACGGTGCCGATCAACACATCGACGCTACCATCGGGGTGCATCTTCACCATTGCCTGGCTGGGATCGCCGCCTCCGCTCATGCCGGTGGAGTACCAGATCGCAGCGATTCCCATTCCTCGTTTCTTAGCCATCTAGCCCTCCACCTTCTCTTTTGACGCCATCTTCAATAGGTCGTTATCCAGTTTGATACCAGCGCGCTCTGCTGCGGCCTGCATCACCTCGATCAGCGCACAGTTATGCAGTTCAGCCTGTGTCGGTGAAAGATCGCCATCGCGCACAGCGTTCATGAAGCGCAGCTGCCACGAGTCCACGCCAATCTCCTTGGCGATCTTCTCCATCTGGATCTCACAGGCCAGCGAGGCCTGGTAGAGGCCAAAGCCACGCATCGAACTGGTCGGTCGTTTATTCGTGAAGGCCACATAAGCGTCGACCCAGATATTGGGGATGTTATAAGGGCCAGCAACGCCATAGGCGTGCTTTCCCTGGACGTAGTCGTTGGTGAGGACGTAGGCACCGCCGTCGCGGATGCTGCGGATTTTTCGAGCGATAATCCGGCCATCCTTCATCACGCCATCGGTAAAGGTCATGTGCATTGAACCACGATGGGTAGAGGCGATGAACTCTTCCTCACGCGTCCACAACCATTTCACCGGCCGACCATCCGTGTAAAGTGAAACGACTGAGGTGATATGGTCACAATGCGGATCATTCTTAGAACCAAACCCGCCCCCGACGATTCCAGCGATCATATGAACTTTCGAATGGGGTTTTTCCAGAACAGATGCAATCGTTCCCTGATTGAAGAAGGCCGCTTGCGTGACCGTGTACACATGGGTTCGTCCCATCGCATCGGTTTGAGCGATTCCTACCTGCGTCTCAATCGGGCAATGCTCCTGCGCTGCACTGCGAAAGGTGTTCTCGATCACAAAATCGGCTTCTTTAATGGCCGCTTCGAAATCGCCCTTGCGGATCGATCGGTAAGGCTTTTCACCGACATACAGGATATTTCCCTCAGGGCGCACCTTGGGTGAATCTGGTTCCATGGCCTTGAAGGGATCGAGCACGGCTTGGCGCTCTTCAAGCTCAACCTTTATTAAATCAACCGCCCGGCGAGCGATTTCTACCGTCTCGGCCGCCACCACCGCCACTTCCTGCCCAACGTAGCGCACTTCCTCGTCGGCCAATACCGGGTAGTCTCCGGCAAAGCTGTAGCGGTTGTGAGGTACTTCCTTATGGGTGATTACCGCCACCACACCCGGCAGCGCCTGAGCCTTGCTGACATCGATCTTTTTGATCTTGGCAGAAGGCACCGGGGAACGCCAGGCTTTCACATGCAGCATATCGGGCAAACGGATGTCGTTCACGTAACGCGTCTTGCCCATCGTATGGGGCATGCCGTCGTAGCGGGGGATTCGTTCACCTACATAATTCGTTTGAGTCATAATGTCCTCCGCTAACTCATCTTCTCAGCCGCTGCCGAGATCGACTCAATGATCTTGTTGTACCCCGTACATCGGCAAACATTGCCGACAACAGCGTCAACGATCTCGTCGCGCGTGGGACTCGTGTTTGCATCCAGAAGCGCTTTGGATGCCATGATCATCCCTGGTGTGCAGAACCCACACTGGGCGCCATAGTGCTCTGTAAACGCCTCCTGCAGCGGGTGTGGCTTCTCAGGCGTTCCGATACCTTCGATCGTGAGTACCTCCCGGCCATCAACGGTCAGCGCGAGCACCAGGCAGGCATTGGTCGCCTCACCGTCAATATGGACGGTACAGGCACCGCAGTTGCCTTGTTCACAGCCAAACTTCGTCCCGGTCTTATCCAGTTCATCGCGCAGAAGAGCAAGCAGATTGATGGTCGCCGGGATTTCAACCTCAACCCGCTCACCGTTCAGTGTGAAAGAAATCGGGTATTTCATCGCTCAGCTCACTCCTCCGTTCAAACCACCGGCTTCACGCAGCGTCCGCCTGACAAGCACTCGGGTAAGCTTACGTCGGTACCAGGCGGTCCCATGCACATCGTCGATCGGCTTGATTTCCTCGGCGGCAACCTCTGCCGCCTCTACAATCGCCTCATCGGTGAAGGGTTGGCCAATCAAAACCTTCTCGGCTTTCCCGATACGGAGTGGGGTCGGTGCGGCGGCACCAACGGCGATGATCGCCGATACACATTTCCCATCTCCGTCTAGCTTGACACGGGAAGTGGCGTTGAGGACGGCGAGTGTCATCGCCTCCCGCCGGCCGATTTTGGCGTAGGCCGAACCTTCATCCTTGCCAGTGGATTGTATGCGGATCTCGGTCATCAGCTCATCGGGAGCGATGACCGTCTCTCCCGGACCCACAAAGAATTCATCCAGGGGCACCACCCTTTCGCCCTTGCTGTTCTTCAACACCACTTCAGCGCCCAGGCCAAGCATCCCGCAGAGCGGATCTCCGGCCGGAGAGGCCGTGCAGATATTGCCTCCCAGGGTCGCCAGGCTGCGCACGGGCGGGCTGGCCATCTTCGCCGCAGCGCGCGCCACTGATGCAGCTTTTTTCTGGAGCTCTTTGGATGCGCCCGCCATCTGCATGCGCGTCGACGCACCAATCCGCAGCTGGCCCTTCTCTTCCTTGATGTACTCCAGGTCAAGATGACCGATCCACAGGATCCCTTTGGGAATCTTGAATTCGAGATTCATGTCTCGAACCAGGTCGGTACCCCCAGCCAGCACACTCACATCTGAGCCGTGCTCGCTCAAGATCTGGAGCGCTTCCTCCAGCTTCTTGGGGGCAAAGTACTGAACTTCACTGTTCACTTGACTCACCTCCCAGAGTGCGGCCCGTTCTCTATCAGCCGCCTAATCCTGCCATCTCCGCGATCACCGGGTAGATGGCCGAAAAATCCTCATCCGCATGGCCACGAGCCTTTGCGGCATTAAACATTTGATGGTTAACAGCGGTAGTGGGCAGCGCAACCCCCAGCGACTTTGCTGTGTCGATCATCAAGCCGAGATCTTTGTGCATATGACGCAAGGGGAAGGCCGGCGCATAATCCCCGCCGGTAATGTTTTCAATCTTGCGCTCGATCAGGTTCGAGTTGATGCCGGAAGCGGTAATCACCTGGCCGACCTGACGCAGATCCAGTCCACCCTTGGCCCCCAGTACCATCGCTTCGGCCAGAGATTCGACCTGCGCCGCGACCATCAGGTTGAAGCACAGTTTCACCAGCGCTCCGCTCCCTGAAGGTCCCATATAGAAGATGTGCTTTCCCATCGTGCCCAAGAGATCGCGCTGGCGCTCGAAGGTCTTCTCTGTGCCGCCAACCATGATGCCCAGGGTGCCATCGGTTGCTGGCCCAGTGCTGCCAAATACCGGGGCATCTAGCAGATCTACATTCGCTTCCATTGCTCTGGCGGACAATGCCCGCGTTTCATCTGGCGATACAGTGCTCATATCGATCCAAACCAGGGGTTGTGCAACGCCTGCCAGGAGGCCAGCCTCCCCCTCAAGCGCGGCGGTCACCGCAACTGCATCGGCCAGCATGGTGATCACGACCTCGCTTCGTGCAGCAACCTCTTTCGGGCTCCCGGCGACATAGGCGCCAAGATCGGCCAGATGTTTGGCCTTTTCGGGCGTGCGATTGAAGACCGTCAGTTCGTAGCCAGCACGAGCGACGTTCGCCGCCATTGGGCCGCCCATCAATCCTAATCCGATAAAACCAACTTTGGTCATATCTACCCTGCCTCTGATCCCTCCCTGGCTTTTAGTAGGGGATGAACTCACCCCGCTCTGCCGCTGCCTCAGCTGCCGGGTCACCATATTCCCAGGAGTAAGTCGGGCGGTAGCGTTCGCGCCAATCATTCCAGTGCATCTTTTTGATATCCGCCTGATCTGGGTAAACCCATTTCACGCCCCAGGCAGGCGTGACCACCTTGACATCTGGTGTATGCCATTTGGCAATCGTGCGTACTTCTTCAGGATCAACGTACGTGTTGCCCCAGTTATCCCAGTGCATCGGCAGCAGCAGTTTGGTGCCGATCGCCTCACCCACTCGCACGGCGTCATAAGGCGTCATCTTATCGGTGGCGCCCGGCGCGTTGTAACCAATATTGAAAGTCAACACATCGATCTCGTACTTTTTAAACGTCGTATAGGCATTCTGGAAAAGGCTGTCGGCCAGATGGCATAGATTCACACCACCGATCTTAAAGAAAAAGGTGACGGAAACATCGTCGTATGGTCGCCGCACGCCCGGCTTCACTTCAACGCCCGGTCCTCCAGTCATGGTGGCGATGCGGTCATAGTTGGGCAGAATTTCTATCTCGACATCCTTAATTTTGTAACTCTGACCGGGTCGAACCAGGGTGATCCTGTCCTCAGGAACCTGAAAAACACGCATCCGCTCTACCGAGGAGAGCGGTGCATAGAACTGGCAATCCGTGGTTTGTGCTGTGGCTTTCAAGGTGTAGATATCGGTGTGGTCAGCATGCTGATGGCTACAGAAGACAGCATCGAGCTCTTTGAAGCCGAAAATGTCGATCACCTGTGGGTTCAGGCGAAGCCAATCGATTGTCGGAGAGCCGCTCGTGCGACAGACACCGCAGTACTCGTATTCGGTGTAATGGGCTGGACCGGCGTAATTGTCGATCAATAAGACCGCGCCGCCAGGTGATTTGATCACGAAGCCCATGCCCCCCGTCCACCACAAGGCATAGGTGCCCTTCTTGACCTCGGTCTTCTCGATCTCGCGGTTCAGGTACTGCCCCCACTCGGGGAAACATTCCAATAACCAGCGGGTGCGATCCATAGGACGGTCCTTGTTAAGTAAGTAATCTCCCTGCATCGTCCCGCGACCGTCACCCACGATCTCGATCTTGTCATAATCGATCTTTCCGTTTCCATCTCCACTCATGATGATCCTCCTGATCACCGCTCCTACAGAAATAAGTTATTAGCTTATGCCCAGGGTTTAATAATGACCTTGCCGCATTCCTTGGCGACCATCTGCTTTAAGCCGTCTTCCCACTCCTCCATGGGCAGCACACACGTGATCACCGGCTCTGGGTTAAGTCCGGCTTCCAGCAAGCCATCGAGCAACACCCAGGTATCCCACATATGGCGTCCAGCGACCCCACGAACGGTGACCTGGCGCAGGATCACGTTGTAATTGAAATCGAATTCAGGGGGCTTAGATGAAATCCCGAAGAGCGTCACCCTACCACCTTTGCGAACCACATCGAACGCTTGCTGGATCGTCTGGTGGGCACCCGCCATTTCGACACACACATCGACACCAATGCCGTCCGTGTCCTTGAGGATCTCCGCCACCGCATCAACACCCTTCTGTCGATTGTTGAAGATCACGTCTGCGCCCATTTGCTCGGCGATTTCCAGCCGTTCCGGGATGGTCCCAACCATAGTTACCTTGCGCGCCCCGGCAGCCTTGGCCACACCGATGGCGAAGAGCCCAATGGGGCCATCACCAAAGATGACGACCGATTTGGCCGTCACCGGCTCGACTAACACCGCCTGAACCGCTCCGCCCAGCGGTTCCATGATCGCCCCGATCTCGTAACTCACGTCATCAGCCAACGGCCAGAGCGATGTTTCGGGCACAGCCAGGTACTGTGCAAAGCTCCCATCAATCTCGTTGCCAAAGATCTTCAGATTGGCGCAGATATGCTGCAGACCCATCTTGCAGATGGCGCATTCACCGCAGACGACATGGCTGTCGGCGGCAATCCGGTCACCGACCTTGAATGATTTAACTCCTTCGCCGATCTCGACGATCTCACCGGCAAATTCGTGTCCGATGATCACTGGTGGGTTCAGCTTGCTCTGTGCGAATTCATCCCAGTTGTAGAAATGCACATCTGTACCGCAGATCGCCGTGGCATGGACCTTGACCAATACTTCATCCGGCTTGATCTGCGGGATATTGACCTCGACCAGGTCGAAGCCTGGCTCGCGTTTCGCCTTTTGAACCGCTTGCATTTTCCCTTCCATACCAGTCGCTCCTCCCTAAAGAATTCCCATATCTATCAAAACTTGGCGCAACCGCCCCCTTTGATCCGGGTTCATTGGACCCACCGGGGCACGCGCCGGTCCAGCCTGCATACCGATCAAATCCAGCGCTTCCTTGATAACGACCGGGAAAGTTCCCCAGGCAAAGGCCAGGCGCAGAGGTGCCAACGCCTCCTGCGCTTGCTGCGCACCCTGGAGATCCCCTTCGATGTAACGATCGTAGATCTGCGCCACCAGGTTAGGAACCACATTACCGGTGGCGGCGATCGCACCCTTGGCGCCGATCAACAACCCGACATAGATCAGTGTGTCGCGTCCCATCAGAACAGCGAAGTCCTCCGGTGTGTTCTGGATGTACTGTGTTGTCAGTTGGATATCACCGCTTGAATCTTTGATAGCAATGATGTTGTCGATCTCCGCCAGACGCGTGATCAAATTGGGCGAGATACCTACACCGGTGCGGGCCGGGTTGCTGTACAACACGATCGGCAGGCTGGTCGCCTCGGCGATCGCCTTGTAATGAGCGTAAAGCTCATCCTCACCGGGTGATATGAAATACGGCGTCAACACCGACACTGCGTCGACACCCGCTTCTTCCGCAAGTCGCGTGAGTTCGACAGCTTCACGGGTTGAGACCGCTGCGGTCCCGGCGTATACCGGCAGGCGTCCGGCGGTCTGCTCGACCACCACCTCCCACACTCGCCTCTTCTCATCCGTCGAGAAACCCCAGAACTCACCCTGGCTGCCGATGGCGAAGAGGCCGTGCACCCCGCCATCGATCAGGTAGTCTGTCAGTTTGCGTAACGCTGCTTCGTTGAGTTCATCCTCCGCTGTCAACGGTGTCACCATAGCGGGGATGATGCCAAAGGGTTTGATCATGTCGTCTTTGCGCCTCGCCTAACCCTGTTGCTCTTCTTTAAGTACGAGCTCGGCTGTACCAACCCAGCTGAAGCGCGGGTCGATGCTGATGTCGTAGGCCTTGCTGTCCCCGGAGAGAACCCATAAATAGCAGATTCCTGTGCCCGGGGAGGCTACCGTAGGGTGATAGCCACTCAACATGACGGTCACATCATTATTGCCAATAATGTGACCCTGGCCTTCCCCACCTTTGTACATCAGTTGCACACCATAGCTATCGGCGGGCTTGGTTTTGAATAGATAGAACTCCTCGAGGAAATTCTCCGCTTCGGTCTTTTCATCATGCTTGTGCGGTGGGATACCAGACCAGTTGCCGGGCGGGTTGTAGGTCTCGCCCACGATCAATCGCTGGCTGGTCGGTGAGCCGGGGGGGATCACCAGGCGCACATCACGCCGCCAGTTGGCCATACCCGAAGACACGACCTTAACTTGATCGGGCTGGATGAGCGTTGGCTCAAGATCGACATCACAGGGGGCCTTCGCAATCGCCAGCTCTAGTTTGCTTTGCGCCTTGACGGCAACCTTGCTCTCCCGAGGTGCATAGACGGCATAAGGGGATCCAGCGAACATATCACCGCGCCCGCCAACCCCATCATATTGGGTCTTGGTTTTAGCTTCGACAATGATCGAGCACTTTCCGCTGAGGACAACCAGCGCCGCTTCTTCACTCTTAAATTCCCCCTTCCACTCCTCGCCTGGATCCAAACGCAGGACTTCCAGTCCCAGCCATTTGATCCCTTTCTCACCTGGCTGAAAGATGGATAGGTGGCCATCCTTGGGATCTACTTTGAAACGTTGATTCATGGTTCTCCGACCTCCAGGATCTCGATTCGTATCAACCGCTTTGCTTTGCCCTGAATGTTTCGCACCAGGCGAGCGCGGCGGCACCTGTCTTCAATGGAATATATTCAAGCCCGATGGGCCCCTCATAACCTACTTGCTTGGCATTGGTTGCCAATTCTTCGAAATGGATCTCCCCTGTCCCCGGTTCATGCCTTCCTGGAACGTCAGCAAATTGGATATGCCCAAGCACATCGGAGCAGCTCAAGAGTGTTTCGAGCAGATGGCCTTCCATCAATCCCAGATGGTAGGTGTCAAATTGAAATCGAATATGGGGATGGTCAACTTCGCGGACTATCTCAACCGCCTCGGCTGAACTGGTTAGAAAGTAACCAGGGTTGTCAATGGGATTGAGTACCTCTAACGTGAAGATCACCTCGGCTTGCTCGGCAAGTGGTGCAGCGTAGCGTAGGTTCTCCAGGATGCTCGCTTTTTGTGCTTCCCTCGAAATTGATGGAAGTTCGATTCCTGCGGCGAGCATCACCTTCTTCACGTCCAAGCGCCCGACAATCTCCAGCGCCTGGTCCAACGTGCGGCAGTATTCATCAAATCTCGATGGATCTGCCAAGTAGCCACGATTGGCTTCGTCCCAGACCGGAACGTCCTGGTTGAAGAGCGTCACTTCAAACCCATAGCGTTCTTGCGCGCTGGCGATGGCCTCGATATCGGCATGGCTGGGGAAGCCGAATTCAAGTGCCTGAAACCCCAATTGCGCCACAGCATCAGGCCGCTGGCTGAATGGGAGTTCAGGGAAGAGCCAGCTGATGTTGGGTGCAAAGGTGGCCATGTCCATTCCTAAGGGATAGGTTTTTTTAGCCTTCGTCGCTCTGCTGCACCGAGTAAATCGCGACCGCGGCAAGCAGAATGAGGCCCTTGATAATCCACTGGATCCAGGGATTCACACCCACGAGGTTGAAGATGTTACTCAACACAGAGACGATCATCACCCCGGCAACGGTACCGATCACTCCCCCTTTTCCACCTCCGAGCTGTGTTCCGCCAATCAGCACGGCTGTAATTGAATCGAGATCAAACTTACCGTACTGGAGTCCACCTACCTGTGGATCTCCGGCGCCCATGCGGCTCGTCAGATAGAGCCCTGTGAGGGCGGCCATCAAACTGCAGAACATGTAGGCATATGCGGTGATCCGATTGGTCACGACGCCGGAGAGCCGGGCTATCACCTCGCTACCGCCGGTTGCCTTTATATGACGACCCCAGATCGTCCTCCCGAGCAAGACCCATGTCACCGCAACAAGGCCACCTAAGAAAATGACTGGGAACGGGACTGGACCGATCATTCCCTCTGCGAAGTACTCCCACCCGGGTGCGATGTCACCACCCGGTCGCTTGGCATACATCAACACCATGCCTTGTAAGATAGCACCCATTCCCAGCGTTGCGATGAAAGGCTCCACCCTCAATCGGGTGATCACGTTTGCATTGATAAATCCGATCAGCAAACCCAGCGACAACAAAGCGATCACCATGCCCAAGACCATCCACCAGGCGGTGTACTGTTCCATGAAACCGGCCGCGTAGACGACGACCAAACTGATGGTCGCGCCCACAGACAGGTCAATACCGCCGACGAGGATGGCGACAGTTTGGCCGACGCTGACAATTCCGAGGGCGACCCCTTGACGTAGTACGTTAAAGATGTTGACCGGATTGCGGAATTCGGGTAACGCAATCGCAGCTATGAGCACGATGCCGAGCAGTATGGAATAGATCACAATGACATCCCGTTGCCGGTCAAGCAGCCTTCGCCACTGGCTCACTCTCTGCTCTTGTGCAAGGGATCTAGTCGCCATGTTTCTCTCCATAAGTCGCCAGCATCATGACCTCTTCTTCCGTTGCTTGATCCCCACGCAGCTCGCCCACAATCACTCCGAGATGCATGACATACACTCGATCGCTCATACCCACGATTTCCAGCAATTCTGAGGAAATCATGAGCAGGCCTTTCCCCTGTTCGGCGAGTTCTCGCATCAAACCCCAGATCTCAGCCTTAGCGCCCACATCGATGCCCCGAGTGGGTTCATCAAAAATCAGAAGTTCGGGGCCACTGATGAGCCATTTTGCGAGCACAACCTTTTGGCGGTTTCCGCCGCTGAGCGTCTCGACATCCGAAGTGAGGCTGGGTGCTTGGAGTCGAACGTCTTCGGTGGCTACTTTGACAATCTCCCGCTCGGTTTTCCGATCGATCACCCCCCAGCGCTGACGATCCTTCAAGCTGGGCAGGGCGGTGTTTTGAGTAACCGTCTGGCCCAGGACAAGGCCTTCTGCGTTGCGATCCTCCGTCAGGTAACCGATCTTGTGTCGCATGGCGACCCGCGGGTTGCGCAGAACGATCTCCTCCCCACTCACCCAAACTATGCCGGCTTCCATCCGACGTGTCCCGAAAATCGCTTGAGCCAATTCGGTCCTTCCAGATCCCACCAAGCCCGATATCCCCACGATCTCGCCCCGGCGAATGACCAGTTCATCCACCTTCAACCGGGTGCCGACGCGCAGGCCCTCAATCCGCAGGATCTCTTCACCCGCCATCGTACTCCGGGGAGGAAATGCTTCGGAGAAGGAACGACCGATCATCATCCGGACCAGAGAGGGACGATCGATATCGGCGACCGCATGAGTGCCCACGACATGACCATCCTTGAACACCGTCACGCGATCAGCGATCTCAAAGATTTCATCCAGGCGATGGGAGATATAGATCACCGCAATACCTTGCTTTTTTAGTGTTCGGATGACTTCAAATAAGTAATCCAAATCCCGCCCACCCAGGGCCGCTGAAGGTTCATCCATGATCACTACGCGGGCGTTCAGGCTCAGGGCTTTTGCGATTTCCACCATTTGCTGCTGAGGAACTGACAGTCGCTTAAGCATCGTGCGAGGATCGATGTCTATACCTAATCGGTGAAGCAATTCGCGTGCTTTCTCATCCTGGTCTCTATCATCGAGAAAGCCGAAACGTCGAATCGATTCTCGACCCAGAAACACATTCTCAGAAATGCTCATATCCGGAAGCAAGTTGAGTTCCTGATAGATGATGCTGATGCCCTTTTCTTGAGCTTCATGCGGGCTCGCCATTTCAATCAATTCACCATCGATCAGGATCTCCCCCTGATCCGGCTGGTACACACCTGCGAGCAGGTTCATCAGGGTCGATTTACCAGCACCGTTTTCTCCCACCACCGCATGAACTTCACCTTCTTTGCACTGGAAGGTGACATCATCCAGGGCAACCACCCCGGGAAAGGTTTTGGTGATCCCGTGCATTTCAACTATGGTTTCCACATCGATGACCTCTGATCAGCGATTGGTTTGCCGTTGAGTTGCTGGCCGAGAGCGTCTGCTCTCGGCCAGCCTTCTAGGGACGATGCTACTATCCCAGTCCTATTGATATGTCGCCAGCACTTCGGGGAGCATGTCGAGCCAGAGCTCATCCGAGGTCTCTGGATTCCAGTATTCGCTCAGGTTGTCTTTGGTCAATTGGAATGGAGCGATCTGGTGGTGGCAGGGGATCTTTTCACCCTGCAGCATGGCCAGCGCATCCTGGAGCGAGAAGTAGCTCATGCGGTTCGGGAAGCTGATGGCGAGGAAAGGTGCACCTGATTCATTCGCCATCCGCAGCCACAATGCCCAGTCCTCACCAGTGGTTGGTGGAACCTGCAAACCAGCAGCATTGTAGGCTTCGAGAACACCGACACCCTGGAGTGCGCTGTCCGACCATACACCTTCGATCCCCTCACCGAACTGAGTGATCCAGGCTTCCATCTGGGCCTGCCCAGATGCCGGTGACCATTCGGTGTAGGCCTGGGCGAGCTCGTTGATGCCGGGGTATTCTGCGAACACTTCGCGCGCACAGCGTAGACGTTCCTCGGCCGGGGAAGCGCCGGCAACACCCGAGAGCAACACGACATCTCCCTCGCCCCCGAGTTCTCCGGCCATCCATTCAGCCCCGACGCTACCCATTGCACATGAGTCGCCATCCGTGAAGGATACGCGGTTCTCGGGGCTGGAAACATCACGATCGAGCGTGATGACGGGTACACCGGCCTCCATGGCCTTCTTGGCGCCCGGATCGACGACATCCGAGGTGTTGGCGCTGATGATCATCACATCGCAGCCTTTGGTAAGCAGGTCCTCGATGTCACCGATCTGCTTGTTCGAGTCTGAGTTCGCATCGGTGTAGTAGTACTCCTCAACCAAGCCTGCTGCTTTGGCTTCTTCGATGCCATATTCGAAGTTTTCCACCATGGCCACTCGCCAGGCGTTGCCAACGCCTGCGTTGCTGAAGCAGACCGTGTAGGGCGGCTCTTTGGCATAACCTGAGCCATCGAAGGTGCCATCCGCATCACAGGCGGCTTCGACAGCCATCGCCACCTCTTCTTCCACTGGCTCCTCAGCTGCCGGTTCTTCTACAGCCGGTTCTTCTGCAGCCGGTTCTTCTGCAGCCGGTTCTTCTGCTGGCGGCTGACCGCCGCAAGCGGCTAGGGCCAGGGAAAGAATGACCACTAGTGAAAGTAGAAACAGGATCTTCTTTGACATCTCTTTCGTCCTCCTTCAATCAGTCATCGACAAGTTTGAGACTCACCTACAAGTAACATTAGTACCTTTTTCTGCCACCTCCTCCCTTCGGCATCCTGTACTTATAATTGAAGATATCCTTGCTAACTCCGCACGCGCAAACGCGCATAGAGCGCAACGGCCAAGACAATCACAAGACCCTTGATGATGCGGCGTGTTTCTTCATCAAATTGCAGCATTAATACGAGGTTGAAAAGCACAGTCAGAATCAGTACACCGCCGACGGTCCCTATCTGTCCTCCTCTTCCTCCTTCGAATGCCGTTCCTCCGATGACAACCGCGGCAATGGCATTCAATTCATAGCCCAGCCCCAACCAGTTATCCGCCGTGCCTACATAGCCGACCAGGATCAGGCCGGCAATGCCTGCCAGGAAGCTGCAGGTGCTGTAGGCTGCGATTTTGATCGCATCTGTGTTCACGCCGGAAAGAAAAGAGGTTCGTGAATTCCCGCCCGTGGCGTAGACCTGGCGGCCAAAGGTTGTTCGGCCGAGGATGAAGGTGGTGATCACGACAACCACCACCCATACAATCAATGCCATGGGTATCGGGCCGACCGAATCGCGCCCAAAGAAACGCAGCGAATCGGGAATATATGTTTTTGGTGTCCCCCTGCTGTAGACGAAGCGCAAACCCTGCACGATCAGGATCATCCCTAACGTCGTAATGAATGGGGGAATTTTAAGCTTCGTCACAAGCAAACCGTTTGCTAAACCGACGGCAAATGAAAATAGCAAACAAAGGAGCACGACCGTCCACACCAGTTCATCGCGCCCGTCGATGAACCCGGCTGCGAAGATGGAGACTGCTGCCATCACCGATGCAACCGATAGATCGATACCGCCTGTCAAAATCACAATCGTTTGACCGACAGCCAGAATTCCGAGCGGGGCAGCCTGCTTTAAGAGGACGGTAATGTTCCGTTGGGTGAGAAATGCCGGGGAAACGAGCGCCGCAATCGTCACGAGCACACCCAGTACAATCCAGATTGCCGTCGCGGATAACAACTGATTGCGCCGGTGAGTTCTTCCCCGCGCAAGCACACGCACATCGGGATTCATTGGCTCTGGCGCCAAGTGTTGACTCATCAATTCAACTCCTCACCATGCGGTATAGCCACCATCGATGACCAGCACATTACCGGTTACAAAGGATGAAGCCGGGCTCGCCAGGTACACGACTGCCCCGGCCAGATCGTGAGGTTCACCAAAACGGCCCAGCGGCACACGGCTTACCAACTCCTGATAGAAGCTTGCATCTCGCACCTTCAAGCGATCCGTCATTGGTGTGACAAAATAACCGGGCGCAATGGCGTTGACCCGGATTCGGTGTTGCGCCCATTCAACAGCTAGAGACCGCGTTAATGCGATCACACCACCCTTGGTTGCGCAGTAATGACTATTGTTACCGCCGCGGTTGCCCACCATTCCTGAGATGGAGGCGATGTTGACAATCGAACCACCCTCGCCAGATGAGATCATTTGCTTTGCAACCCACTTCGAGCATTGGAAGATTCCACCCAGGTTGACGGACAAGACTCGCTCCCAATCCTCTTCTGGTAGATCTTCAAAAGGTGAGCCAGAGGTAACCCCAGCGTTGTTCACCAGCACATCGATCGGCGCCCCAAGTGTAGTTAGCCCTTCCTGCACGGCCGCTTCAAGAGTCACGTCTACCACATCGGTGCGCGCGCTCCCGCCTTGGCTCTTGATCTCATCTAATGTCAGCTCGAGATCGTCCGCGTTGACATCCCACAGGATGACTTCGGCATCGGCTTGTGCTAAGGCAATCGCCATCGCTTGACCGAGCCCCCGCCCACTACCCGTGACCAGCGCGAGCTTGCCGGTCAGCCCAAAGCTCTTCAACACCATGCTACAAACGTCCCCCGCGCATCTCCAGCAATTCGAGGATGCGGGTCTTGACATTGGTGATGTGCATGCCAAGTTTCTCTTTTACCTGCTCGGGATCGCCGCGATGAAAAGCCTCCAAAATCGCCTCATGCTCTTGATGTGCCTGGCGGGCGTTCTCAACACTGTTGAGGTAGTGCGCCCGAGCGACGTGCATGTGCACGTTCAGGTTCATGTACATCTCAACCAGCTTGTGGTTTTCGGTCGCGTTCACCAATGCCAGGTGCATTTGCCGGTCGCCATCGATAAAGGCCTCATAATCCTCATAGTCGTCGTCAACCGTGGCGTGGCTCATCACCTGTATAGGTTCCTCGATAGCTTTGAGGAAGCTCTCAACTTTTCCGTTCTGCAAGATGATATCGGCGGCATGTAGCTCGATCAGGAGCCTGATGTCGAACATCTCAGCCACATCACGCTCTGTCACTTCGCTCACAAAGGTGCCGCGCCGGGGCATGATCTCCACCAGACCGTCAAGAGCGAGTCTTTTAAGCGCATCCGTCACGGGTGTGCGACTCACCCCAAGACCATGCGCCACTTCTTCGACCGAGATCTTTTCGCCGGGAGCCACCTGGCGAGTGAGGATACGGTTCTTGAGGAATTCGTACGTTTGCTCAGTGAGGTCTGTATGCTCGAGCGGTGCGTAGGCTTCAGCCATGGGCTCCTGTTGATGCCGCAAGGGCGAATGGAGCGAACAAATCCGGATATATGGATCGTGTCAACTTAAAACACAACAAGAGATACCAACAGAGACGTTTCACCAGCGCAGGGGTCGCTAGCTTCAGGAGGGAAGCTGGGCGTGATCGTAGAAAAATTTCTAAAGGAATAATATGTAACATGTGAAATGTTACATATCAGCAATCCCAGTATAGGGTACGAGGTGGGACGGAGTCAACGCTTTTTACTATGTGAGGATATATGTCACATGGTCGCCATGACACGACTGTAGGTTTGCCTTGAAACCAGTGGATCAGGCATCCAGAACCGTCTGATAAACCATGAGGAGCTGATGGGTCCCCGCTGTGATGATGATGAAGCGCTCGACTGCTCTGCTCGCCTCGGCACCAAACGCCGCGCGACTTAAATGGGCTCTGATACGTACAGAATCTTGTAGCAGGGATATATGTTCAGATTATTCCAAAAACGTCCGAAAAAATTGGGGCTCACGCTGAGCGGCGGGGGTTCGCGAGGGCTTGCCCATGTTGGTGTCCTTAAGGTGCTTGAGCGTGAAGGCATTCCGATCCACTGCCTCTCCGGGTCAAGCATGGGCGGCATCATCGCCGCAGCATACGCCTGCGGTATTTCCATTGATAAGCTTGAATATGAAGCGATTCATATGGGCGACATGCGCGAACTGGCCAGACTGATTGACCTGCGCCCCCCTCGCCGTGGCTTGCTGGCCAGCGAAAGTGTTCGCGATTATCTCGCACAGCTTATCCCCAAGGGAATTACTTTCGACGAGTTAAACATTCCCACCGCGCTCAAGTCGGTTGATTTGTACAGTGGAACCGAGTTTAATTTCACCCAAGGTCTGGTGCTTGACGCGGTCATGGCCACGAGCGCCTTCCCGGGGATCTTCCCGCCTTTCGAGTTTGAGGGGAAATACCTCGTCGATGGAGGCGTATTAAATAACCTGCCCGTAGACCTACTCAAACCGCTGGGCGCCAATCGAACGGTTGCTGTGAATGTCTCCCCTCCCTTCGATGGAGCCGTGACGAATCCTCCACCCAGTGTCGCCAAGCTGCCCAACTTTGCCTTTGACATTTATCTCACCGTACTGTTGATGACCCGCACGCTAACACAACGGCGATTAGAACAGAGACCACCGGATCTGTTGATTGAACCCGCCATCCCACTCACCTATGGATTGTTCAGCGGCTTTACCCAGCCCTATGAGGTCATCGAGATCGGCGAGAAGGCCGCCGAGCAAGCGCTCCCTCAGATCCAAGGGTTGTTAGCGTAGGATTTCCGCGTCTCACTTAGATAGCCATGGCTAACATTGGCCTGGACGCAGCGCTGCTGCTGCTCTGCTGTGGCAGCAAAAAAGCTCGGGAAGTCCTGAGTTCGGGCAAGGAATTAGGTTTGAGGTTTCTTGGGTCGGCTTGATGACTAGAACCCTTGAACAGCAAAGATTAACATCGAGCCGAGCATGTAGATCGAGGCATATTTGAACAAGCCAAAGTTTAGCTTTGCCGAAGGGCGGACCATCGAACTCAGTGCAAAAGTGAATAGCCCTGCAGACAGCACTAACAAGACGCGCAGGTATCCCCAGGTTAATCCGATCCCAATTGCCGAGATACTCATAGCCAGCGCTGCAAGGATGGCGGAAAAAGCGATAATACGTTGCGTTCGGTGCTCTCCATAGCGAGAAGGGAAAGTCGGAACACCAGCCTGCGCGTAATCCTCTTTATGACGCAGGCTGAAGGTCAAGATATGGGTGGGTATCCAAAAGAGCACGGCCAAGGATAGCGCCATCCCAACCCAATCAATCGTCCCCACGGCTAGCACGCGTCCGGCCAAAACCGGCATCCCCCCGGCGATGCCACCCCACACGACCGACCAGGCTGTGCGCCGCTTCAATATCATGGTGTACACCACCACATCGAAGAGAAAGCCTGCCAAGACCACTGCCCCATATAGGGGTGCCATGAGCACAGCCCAGACGACACCCGCTGAACTCATGATAGAACCCATTATGACCGCCTCGCCTGTGCTCACTGTGCCCGCAGGTAGCGGGCGCAGGCAGGTCCGTTCCATCATGCTGTCAATGTCGCGATCATAGACCATATTCAACACGGTAGATCCGCTGATAGCCAGGAAAAGGCTACCTAGCAAGCCCAGCATGGTAGCTGCCTCAAGATAGGGACAGCGTCCACTGACAAACCCGGCGACACCGGTGAAGAGCAAGAGTCCGGTTTGCAGGCTTTTGATCAAAGGCCAATAGCGTTTCGCATGGGTCCTTATACGAGCGATCATGTTCTTATCCCAAACCAATGTCCATGAACCGAATTCCCTTTATCGTGCGCAACGAAAACCAACGTTAGGGCTGAAGTAATAGGGTGCCGCACTATTGCGGGTCCAGACGCGCAAGTTGTATGCGTAATCCAGCTTACTCCCTCCCCGCATATAGCGGTAGTGTTGATCTTCGTAATCATCGTCAGCCCATTGCCATACGTTCCCAGCCATATCGTATAACCCATAGGGGCTGGCCGAGCCTAATGTCTCATACCCACCATATGTCCCCCCGTTGTAAAAGCCGACCGGGGTTGTATCACCCAGTTTCCCAAAGGTCTTTTCAAATATGTCGTGGCTACTGTAGTAATTGGCGTTATTATTCTCGATCTCCCAGCCCCAAGGGTAGGGACGTTCGTCCTCTCCTCTAGCTGCTTTTTCCCATTCCAGCTCCGTCGGTAAGCGCCAGCCATAGTACTCACAGTAGGCCTTCGCCCCGAACCAGGTCACCTGGACCATGGGATGATTCTCATAGCCCTCCAGCGCCCGAAAGCTTCCACTCTTCTCCTGGATACGAAGGCCTGCTTCATTGAGGGGAACGTGGAGCCAGTTCCCAGCGTTAATGCGTTCCTCGTGTTTAAACCCGTGAAATTCATCGCCAGGAAAATACCCGCTAATCTCTTCCCCAGCCCGTTGTATATAGCCCTCCCCCAATGCCTGGTTGAGGTATGCCGAGTATTGGGCATTGGTCACATCGGTGACCATGATCTCGTACGCATAGGAGATCTCAGCAGGATGCGCGTGCAATCCTGTATAAAAAGATCCTGCAGGAACTTGAGCCCAGGCATCGGGATCTACGCCCGTTTCAATCGCGATCGGTTCTCCAATTTGGCTTCCCGGTTTTGGACCACAACCTGCCAACAGCAGCCCCATCATGATGATTATCAGAAGGCGAATTTTCAGCGTCCCACCTCCTGACCACTCTGCAACTCAGTTTCCCACCGTCCCGTGGGTTTAAATAGATCTGTTAATCGCCAGATCATCAGCACCGCCAAGACAAGGAGGACAACGGCCAGCCCGATTTCATTCAACAGCATAGTCCAGTTAACCAATGGCTGCTGCTCAGCCTCGCTTACAAAAAGCCGCTTCATCTCAAATACAGTCACCGCCCCAAAGGCCAGGTTTGAGCCCAGGATGACCAGCCACCCAAACCACTTGCGTACCCTGCCCTTTAACCCGGCCAGATCGGCGTAGTACAGCAGGATGATCGTAGCGATGATTGCCGAGAGGATGTGCCAATGGCCAGTCAGCACGATACGCTCTTCCCGATGAGGCCATACGCGGAAGATTTCATCCAGTTTCACCGCCATGAAGATGCCCACCCCACTCACGGTGAAATTCATGAAGACCATCTGCCAGCCAACGCCGAACCTTAAGGGATCTCGGATCAAGGCGCTAAACTTCTGCCGGAAATTACCCTTTGTGATGGCACGCTCCGCCAATCCACTGCGGATGAGTTTGTCCCAGCTGAAGATCACGAAGAATAACGCCGCCAGCATGACCATCACCGATCCGCCATAGATAATCGTGTGCGCCCACTCAAAAAGCACCACTGACCAGGCGCCCAACGAAATAATGATCGTGCCGACAATCATCAGCGGCATGGCGATCTTGTGCAGCCGACCCTTGAACCCCTGCCAGCGACCCACAATCAATGTGATGGCGATGCCGATCAAGGTCAGCATAATGTGCAGGTGGCCGATGATGGACTTTTGCAACACCGTTCTCTGGGGCTCCCGTATCAAGTCTTCAGCCAGGAAAGCCTCATGCCCATTGCCCCAGTAGGATCCCGTCACAGCCCCAAATAAGGCTGAGCCCAGCGTGGCAACCGCCATGATGAAAAAGGCCACCCGCTCAAGATCGATCCCGCTGCGCGTACGCGATCGGTCAGGATCGTCAGTGCGGTACTCGCTTCGCCAGGGCCATAGCGCTGCGGCGAGAAGTAATCCGGCGAAAAAGACCAACGAGTTGCCGAACAGGAACAATCCATGGAACACAAAATTCTGTCCAAAGTAGCCGAACCATAAGCCGAAAATCATCACTAGCAGGTAGCCGAAAGTGATCGTAGTATTTATTGTTCTACGCTCGTATGGCTTCATCGACACCAGGTCGGTGATCAAGTACGTTTCAATCGCCACTACCGCCATGGCAATCGCATGGTAGAGCAGAATGATGCGCCCCTCACGTTCGGCCGGGTCGAGCTGCATACCTGTCAGGCGGATGACGGTCGCGCGTACACCCCACTCGGCCATCGGACCCGAGAGCATGCCCCAAATGGCCGTGACGATTGAGATCATGGCAATTGCCAGCAGTATCAGGCCTTTGGTGGATTGAAAGAGGAACTGATAGCGTTTATTCATCATCAACCTTAACTACCAGACAAGCGTATTCCATCTTAAACCAAACCCCACCTGCCTTCTTTCAGCATCTACGCGTGAAATCCAAGGCTGCCTCAATTGGAGCACCTCAACGAGCAGGTGCCGAAGAGGATCGATCAGTCCGCTCCCGTGGCTTCGGGCAAGGGTGCACTATGCGATGCCAGAGAGTGGCTCTCTCCATCCGTCAGTCGTTCCCACATGCCCGGCCACAGGAACAGCACCAGCATGAGCAGCGCCATGATCGGACCCAAAGAGAAGAGCGAGAAGCGTCCCAGGCTTATCGTCGTGGCGATCACGAGCGGGATACCCACAACCAATTCGAGCAATCCGGCGCACATGCCGACGACGCGCATCCACTCCCTGGGCTGCAGGATGACCCCAATTGTGACGACAAAGAAACCGATCATGGCGATCCAGTTCATGCGCTGCACAAGGATGAAGATCTCTGTCCCGATCGTGATTATGCGGCTCCAGCTAGCAACACCATTCATGAAACAGAAGATGAAGGCCATACCCGTGCCAAGACCGAGCAGGGTGCGTCTCCAGGAGCGCTCACCCACAACCTTCACCAAGAGAAAGTAACCCAACAGGTTAGGCCAGAAGATCGTGAAGTAGATTGGCGGTAAACCAGCCGCCATCATGGGCACGTTGATGAACCAGCTTCCTTGCAACGCCACCGTGCTGGCGACAATGGAGGCCGGAAAAGCCCATCTTTGACCGCTGAAATACCCCAGGCTGCTGACGAGGAAGATCACCCCGGCGGTGATGCCGAAATCGGACAGTGCCGGCATCAAATACCCTAATAGAATCTCACACCCTGGCTCAGCGGCCTCAGCATAGCGCGCCGGTCCAAACCAGGTCATGAAGATCAGGTAGGTGCCGATGATCCCCAGCAACCCCAGGATCAACGTGATGATCGCGCCCCAACGACTTTGCTTATTCATAGTCAACCTCCAGAATCTAGATCCAGGAAATGCTCTATAAACAAACCTTGTGAAACTTATCACGAATCGATCTGGATATCTTTGCTTTTAGGCAAATGCTGGTATTGAATCCGTCAAGAAAGGAACGTGTGATGAACCCCCTGCTTAAACAACTCGGGGCGGTTGAACCCTTCCAGCAGCTCCCGGAGACCGTCCTGCAGAATCTTCTCATACTCTCCCGGCCCCGAAGTTTTGAGTCCGGTGTGTTCCTGACCCACTACGATGACCACTGGCCCTACATGGTGTATGTGGAAAAGGGCGCGCTGGAGGCGATAAAAGAATCAGCTGAAGGACGAAGTCTGCTGGTGTACAAGCTCAAATCAGGGGATGTGTTCTGGGGACTTTCCTTCTTTAATGAAACTGTTAAGATGCCGGTGTCTTTACGTTCCGCCGAGGCTACAGACCTCCTCGTATGGTCCAGGGAGGACATCCTACCCCTTCTGCTTGAGCATCCAGGCGCACTCTGGTCGATCTGCGGCATCCTGATCCAGCGGGTGCAGGTCGCCAGCACAATCGTCGAGGATCTGGCCTTTCAGCCCGTCGCAAGTCGCTTGGCCAAGATGCTGATCGAAACTTATGGCGGCCGAGGGTCCGTGCCGCTCTCTCGCGACATGACCCTCGACGAAATGGCTGCACGCGTCGGCACGACGCGTGAGATGGTCTGTCGCGTGCTCTACAAATTTGCCGACAACCAGTGGATCGATATCACCAGAACGGAATTCCGCTTGGTTGACTCCCAAGCACTTGTGAAATTGGCGGGAACGCAGATTTCAGATGAGGTCTGAAAACGAACACCTATGCGATCAAGGTTTCGCATATCGTGTGAAATCAGGTGATATCCAGCAAACCCTTCTGAATCGCGGCTGCAACAGCCGCTGCTCGGGAATCAACACCTAGCTTATTGAAGATACTTGCTAGATGGGCTTTCACAGTACGCTCCGTGATGCCCAGATTGAGTGCGATCTTCTTACTCGTCTCTCCGCTCGCCACTGCTGAGAGCACTTCACTTTCTCGATCGGTAAGTGAAATTCCTTTCTCGACGCGCCGACTCTGTTGAGATTGTCTGGCTGTTGGTTCCGCCAATACGCGCTTCACCACCTCGGGCATAAGCAAGGTCTCTCCCCGTGCCGCCGCTCGGAGTGCATTAAACAACGTCCCTCGACTGGTATCTTTCAACAGATAGCCCCGGGCTCCTGCCCTCAAGCCCCGCAGCATCAAATCATCTTCGTCATAGGTCGTAAGGATCACAACCGCTACATCGGGCCAGGTTGAACGAATTTTTTCCAGTGCCTCTAACCCATCCATGTGCGGCATGCGCAAATCCATCAGGACGACATCGGGCATTCGCTCCGCAACCAGCGCCACTGCTTCAGCACCATCACGTGCCTCACCCACGACATCGAAACCCGGCTCCGCCTCCAGGATCAGCCGCATCCCTTCGCGCACCACCTCATGATCATCTGCAATGAGCACACCAATCGATTGACCCATCAGCGTTCATTATCCTTGAGGGGGATATTCAAGATCAAGGTTGTTCCTTCACCGTGTTGGCTATCGACATGCAAGGTGCCACCCACAAGCCGAGCCCGCTCTCGCAATCCAATCAGACCATAGTGTCCATCGCGACCCACTTCTTTTTCGACTTCAAAACCGCCACCATCATCCCTTAAGAGCACTTTGAGTGTCTTATCTTCCACACTGATGCGCAAGTTTGCGCTCCGGGCTTGCGCGTGCTGGGCAATATTCGCCAAGCCTTCACTGATCGCCTTAATCGCATGTTCACTGATCGATGCGGGAATCTCAGGAAGAGGATAATACGTAGTTGAAACCTTAATCCCCGTTGCTGCTTGAAACCGCTCCACTTCTTGGCGCACCGACTCGACAAGATCGTTCTCAATCAATCCTTCCGAGCGCAAATCCGCAATCGCCCGCCGCGCCTCAGCCAGTGTGGATCGGGCGCGCTCCATCGCCTGGCGCACGATCGCTCCCGCCTGCTCCTCCTGACCCTGGCTGAGATTCGAGTCAACGGCTTCTAACTGCAGGATTAAGCCCGCTAACCCCTGTGCCAGCGTGTCGTGCAACTCACGCGCCATGCGCTGGCGTTCTGCCACCAGCGTGAGATCCTCCACCTGCAAGGCATATTCACCTAATTGACTGTGTGCTTGTTCTAGCTCGGCCAGCAACCGACTAGCCTTTTCACGTCCATAGGATTGGCGACCATACAGCGTTACATAAATAACGATAAAAAGGTTCATTGGTAGATAAAGGATTATGAACGATCCCAGGGAATTCCAACCCCACGCCAGGTAATAATTGAAGCCAGCCAGGAGCATGTACGCCGCTAATGGAAGGGCACTGCGCTTTAGATCTTCAAGCACCCCGAGGGCTGCACCCGACATGGCTAAGTACAGCCCGAACACCATGCCCTGATTTTCGGATAACAGCGCAATGGTGAAGATGATTATCGCCTGCAAGATCAGAAAGAGCGCTTGCAGGCGCAGTCGTCGCGGCAGACGCGGTGTGAACCAATGCAGCCCTACGTGAAGAATGCACAGAAGCGTGAAGGGAATTAATTTACCTGGGGCTGACAAACCCGGCACTGTTGCTAAAGACCATACGTACATAGCAAGGATCATTAAGGTCAGGATCAGAAAAAAGGGCCAAGCTTCGCCATAGCCCTGTTCGCGATCTGCCGGCTTGAAGGTTTCTTCCATCTTCGCTCACTTTCCTTCCAGACCATGTTCTCTACGCATCATTATAGAGCCTGTCAGGTTGAAGAAGATCGTACAGGTGGACAGTGTCCAAATGTACAGATGGGTACCTTGAACAAATGCCCGATGCCGATAGTCCGCTTGAGGTCTAAAGTGATACCAGACCTCAACAATATTATGGATCAGAACCAATAAATCCAAAGGAGCTTAAACATGCAACATGCGATCAGGGTAGAGAATTTAATCAAACGCTACGATGGGATCCCCGCAGTCGATGGACTCAATCTTGAGGTCGCCAGGGGTGAGGTCTTCGGCTTGCTTGGCCCGAATGGTGCTGGAAAAACGACAAGCGTGGAGTGCATGCTGGGCCTGCGGGAGCCAGATAATGGCCAGGTGATCATCCTCGGAATGCAGCATGAGCATGACTCGCAGGGGATTCGCGCCCGCATTGGCGCCCAGCTGCAATCGACCGGCCTTTTACCGCATCTAAAAGTCCGTGAACAGTTGGAGCTGTTTGCCAGCTTGTTTCCCAGTTCGCTGCCGATCGACCAGGTAGCCCAACTCGTTGGTCTGGACGAAAAGGCGGATATGGCCACCGTCACCCTCTCGGGAGGACAGAAACAACGACTTGCTGTTGCGCTAGCACTGATCAACGATCCAGAGTTGATCTTCCTTGATGAGCCAACCACCGGGCTTGATCCGCAAGCGCGCCGAGCGCTTTGGGATGTCATTCTTGATCTCAAGGCTCAGGGCAAGACCATCCTGCTTACCACCCACTACATGGAGGAGGCCGAGCAGCTCTGCGACCGCGTCGCCATTCTGGACCATGGCAAAATGATCGAAAACGATCGGCCTGGAGCACTGATAGGCAGGTATTTCGAATCGACTGCCATCGAGTTTATCGATCCCGGCAACTTGAACCATGGAGCACTCGACTCGCTCGGGGGGATCCAACAAATCCTGCGTGAAAATGGACATGTCACCCTCTACTCGACGAATGTGGCCAGCACGCTCACGCAGTTGTTCACCCTGAGTTCTTCTAAGGCTGTTGAATTAAACGATATGACCATCCGCCAGGCTACCCTTGAGGATGTGTTCTTGAAACTGACGGGTAGGAGGATCCGTTCATGAAATCCATTATTAGTCTTTACAAAGCACAGGCACTTGAATTCATGCGTGATCGCAGCTCGGTGCTGTTCGTCCTGCTCTTGCCGGTTATTTTCGGTGTGTTCTTCGGATTGATCTTCGCTGATAGCGGTAGCTTCACCCTGCAGTTGGGTTTAGCAAACCAGGACACTGGTCCGCTCGGTGCTACTATCAGCAAAGATCTGGTTTCCTCCAAGATTGATGCCATCAATATCCATGTTGGGGCGGAAGAGGAATTGCTTAAGGCACTCGAGAATGGCGAGATTCATGCCATACTCGTTCTACCCTCGGATTTGACCGATAACTACACGAGCAAGCAACCCTCCAATGTTGTAGTGCACTTTGATACATCCAATCCGACATCCAAAGATCTGGCCATGGGTGTTGTGACATCGCTCCTGGATGAGGTCAACCTGGGGTTGAGTGGCTCTGAGCGCATGTTGAAAATCACTACGCAATCGATCCAGAGTGAGATCCTACGCTCCATCGACTTCTACTTACCGGGCATGTTAGGAATTGCCATACTATGGTTGGGAATATTTGGAACTGCACAACCCGTCGTAACGCAACGGATTTCACAGATCTATCGACGGCTTGGCATCACTGCCATCAGCCGAACGCGTATACTTGCGGCTGAGATCGGATGGCGCATGAGCATTGGCATGATGCAAGCCACAACCTTCCTCTTGGTCGGCTACTTCGGCTACGACGTCGGGGTGCAATCCTGGCATCTCTTCATCCCAGCCTTGCTCCTGGGTACATTGATCTTTGTGTGTATTGGTTATGTCCTGGCCGGGATCGGCCGAACTATCGAGAGCACAATGGCCATTTCACAAGCGGTCAATTTCCCGATGATGATGCTCTCAGGCAGCATTATGTCAGCGGACATGCTCCCGGATATCTTTCAGCCGATTGTCAAAGCCCTACCACTTACCTATGTGACCGACCTGTTGAGGCAAGCGATGGTGGGGGCGCCCGCAAATTACCCGATCTGGTTGAGTTTCTCTGTCCTAGGGGGCTGGCTTGTTGTCGTTGCTGTCCTGGCCGTGGTGCTGTGGAAGTGGGAGTAAAACGCCAGGGATCTAGCTCCTGATCTACAATCTTTCCTCCCTTCAAAAGAGCTGCAGCGGGCACTGCTGCAGCTCTTTCACAATTTCGCTGGATCGGCAGAAGCCCCTCGCCACGATCGGATTGATGGCGATAATCCATCAGCATGAATGTTGCGCTAATTAGGATATACTTGATCCTATTCGCCATCGGTAAAGGAGTTAATCAGGATGAACACTGCACTTTGGATATTACAAGTTCTATTTGGCCTATATTTCACCGGGGTGGGCGTATCCCACTTTATTGTTCCACCCGGGTTGCCCGCGCCAATGGCATGGATGTACGACCTCTCCCCTACACTCCATATGGTCAGTGGGACCCTTGAAATCCTGGGAGGGCTGGGCTTAATCCTGCCAAGCCTTACCAAGATCCAGCCTCGCCTCACGCCACTGGCAGGCGTCGGACTTGTCCTTGTGATGGTTGGTGCTATGATCTGGCACCTTCAACGAGGGGAGCCCTTCAATATGATACAGAATGGTATCCTGGCAATAATTTTGGGCTTCATTGCCTACGGTCGCTGGAAGCTTGTTCCGATTAAGCCGCGCGTGTCTGACACATCGTTCTAATGAACCCAAGGTCCTTAAACCACGGCGGCGTATCCTATGGATACGCCGCTTCAGTTAACCCGCTTGCCCTGCTATGGGATAAAGAAGAACGCGGCAAGTGCACCCGCTAAAGCGAGAAAAGCCAGTAAGCTCACAGAAATGATCGCTGCCAGCACGAGCGTCCGGATCACCATCCACTTGTTTGCTTTTTGGTAGGCTTCCATCGAGGCATCTGGAGCATTTGACATAGGGACCTCCTTCAGGTCTGTTTTCTGCGCGTTTTCGTACAGTCGCTGTACGTCCTCATGATCTGCAAGATATGCTTCTACCAGCGTGCGGGTGTCATCACTGACCTCACCAGCCACATATAGGGGCATGAGATCAAGGATCACGTCTCGTGTAATCTCCATCTTCCCTCCTTTCGCATTCACCTTACCCATCAACGCTCCCCTTGATTACTGATTAAGGATTCGTCGGGCATCCATTGCATAAGCAGTTTCTTACGAGTACGGTGGACCTTTACGCGAGCGGAAACTTCCGATACTTCCAGCACCCGCGCAATCTCGCCATAGGACAGGTCGTACTGAACCCGTAACACAAACGCTGTGCGATCGCACTCGGATAAGGATTGTAAAAAGATATTCACTCGCCTCAGATCCATGCTTGTTTCTGCACAAGCTTCTGGACTCGGATCTGAATCTGGATAGGTGTCCAATAATGCGGTTTCTCTGCGCGATCTCCGCTGTTTAGCCAGGTATACATTGCGCGCAATCTTCAGCAGGTAGCCTTTCAATGTCTCCATACGGATGGATCCAAAACGCGGCCAAGCTCGTGCAAAGGTCTCAGCCGTGATGTCGTCCGCTTCCATCGGATCAGCCGCGAGCCACAAGGAAAAACGGTAGACGTCACTTGCATATTGGTGGTAGAGATCGGAGAAGTTGCGCATTTTGAATTCCTTGCTAACTATATGCATATTAAGGCCGAATCGTTACATCCCCAATCTGATCCAAATCAGGAAGGTCCAGGACTGATGCAGCATTTACGCACAATAACCGATCTCATCTTGATCAACGAGGCGTTGCATATCGGGGTAGCCATCCCACACCTGATCGACGATTTTCTCTACGGAAAACCAAATCAACTCGGGCTTTCGAATATGACTGCCCTGGTGCTATCAGGCTTCTTCGCTGCAGCCTTGATTTGGAGCTTTGCTCAGTTTGGGCGCGGAAACAAAGCCGGTTTGTTCGGAGCTGGATTCCTGCTAGCCCTTCTCGCTCTTGCCGGTGTACTCAAGCATATCCCCCTCTTACTCCAACCAGGCACCTATTGGAAGTAGGTTGTTTTCCGAAACCCTCATCATTGCGGTGATTCTGAAGGACTATCGCTATCCGGCCTTTCATTCTATGCTCTGCTAAGCCGCAAGGTTGGGCGGGCCCAAGAGGTTCAGCATGGATAAAACCGGAAAAATTTTCCAAACAGCAACCATTCGCTTGAATGGCGATTTCGATCAAGTTTTCCCCCTCTTTGGCCCAATACGCGAGAAGGATTGGGCTGTTGGCTGGGATCCGGTGATCCTGCATTCTGATGCCGAAAATATTGCGGAGCATATGGTCTTTCAAACACCTGCTCATCAGGAAGATGAAGAAGGGCCTTACACCTGGACCGTATCAAAATTTATTCCCCATGAGGGGTTGATCGAGTACACCATCTTCGCCGATGTACGTCTTTGGTGGATCACAATCCTCTGTGAGCAGGAGGCTGATAGCCCGCACTGCAAAGCCACCATTACTTATACCTTTATCGGATTCAATGAAACGGGCAACGCACGCAATGCACAAGCCTTAGCCGCCATGTACAAACATCATTTGAAGGACTGGGAGCATGCTATCAACCATTATCTCGAAACGGGGGCGTTGCTCCCTCTCGATCGCCATGCTTAAAGCTAACTACGGAGTGCGTAATGAGTGAGCAGAATGAATTTCTTGTTACCGCCGAAATGCTGGATCCTTTGCCAGAACCTGTTCAGCGTTACATGCGCTTCTCGGATGTGATTGGCAAGCCCTGGATCCAAACCATTCGCCTGCACCAGAGCGGTCGATTCCGCACCGGTGCCGACCGCCCATGGATGGCAATGCGCGCGACGCAAACCTATACAACGAAGCCACCTTCGTTTCGCTGGGACGCCCGTTTCAAACTTTTCGGCTTACCCCTGCTCCGGGCACAGGACCACTATGAATCCGGCCACGCGCATATGTTCGGAAAATTGGCTGGAATCTATACCCTTTTTGATGAGCGTGGGGAAAAACTAGACCAGGGTGCCATGATGCGCTATTTGAGTGAGATGATTTGGTTCCCAATCGCTTTCCTGGGAGATAACATCCACTGGGAGGCTGTGGACGATGGTTGCGCACAGGTTACACTCAGTGATGGTGATAATAACGTATCCGGGAAGCTTTTCATCGACAGCGAGGGTCGGCCAATCAATTTCAGCGCCATGCGCTATCGTGAAGATAAAGGGACCTATGCCCTGGATGCATGGTCAACCCCAATCATGGATTATGCTGAGCGTGCAGGTTTGATGCTCCCGGTGCGCGGACAGGCGATGTGGCATCTCGAAACGGGCCCTTTTCCATACATTGAATTATCAATCAACGAGGTCGAGTACAATTTCGATCTGGCGTAAGCTGAAAACATAACGCAGGCATACAGATAATCCAGCCAGAATGAATTCTTCACCCTCATTTTCTTTCACGACAATCCAGGCACCTATACAAGATTTCATCATTGCTGATCTGGCTTCGTATGTCGCTGCGCGCATGGGAGCCACTTCACAATTTCTCATCGACCTCCCATGGCAGGAACGCGCCCGTCGCATGGATTCGGGCGAGGTCGATGTAGCCTGGATATGTGGTCTGCCGTACGTCGTCAGGGCTGATGAGGGGAATTCCGGGCTCGAGCTACTCGCCGCGCCCGTGATGGCTGGCGAGCGCTATATGGATCAGCCGATCTATTTCTCAGACGTGATTGTGCGCTCCGACCAAGCCTTTCAATCCTTCGATGACCTGCGCGGGTCGGTCTGGGCTTATAACGAGCCGGGATCACAATCCGGGTATAACATTACTCGCTACCATCTGGCGACGACCGGTGCACCAATCCCATTCTTCAACCGGGTCATTGAGGCCGGATCGCATGAGCGCTGCATTGAACTCGTGCTCGCGGGTGATGTGGACGCTGCCGCGATCGATAGCACGGTCCTCGATTTAGCTCAAGAGAAAGATCAACGAATTGAAAAGGACCTACGCGTGGTGGCAATCTTAGGACCCAGCCCGATACCGCCGCTGGTCATCTCCATGCATCTGGAGCCGGCAGTGCGCGAGGCCATCCGGACAATCATCCTGGATATGCATACGGACCCACTGAGTCGTCCAATCCTGGAGAGGGGAAAAATTCGGCGCTTTCAACGGGTCACGGATCAGGATTATGACCCCATTCGGGTTATGGCACAGAAGGGCCGATCCATTCAACTGTGATGGCGGTTGACTACAGGGTTAGGTGCTGGCGGAGAGGACTATGATAACTTCACAATTTGTCCTGGATGTCTTTAACAAGCTCTTCGGTACAAATCCGGATGCCGAAGCACTTCTTGAAGCCTTACACGCCTACACGCATAGTGAATCCCCCCGGGTTCAGTTGGCGATCCTCAAATTGAGTGAGGGGAAACCGCAGAAATTAATGGAGTATATCGAGGCCGCCAGGATCGATTACCGTGATGTTTTAGCCTGGGCAGAGTACCCCGAACAAATTCGCTCGGGCGCCACGCGCTACAATACGCCTCTGCATGAGTACGAAGCAATTGTAGAAGCGGACCGCAAGCAATATCAAGCCTGGCTGGATAGGTTTAGGATGGTGGATGCACCTGAAGATTCTTGACCGCGGCACTGTTTGACGAAGGCTGCTGCAAGTCATGCTGCCCCCAAAATCTCGCACCGCTGTCACGATGACCATTCTGCTGCCGACATTATCTACGTCATCTCGTTGCTTCGATTTCCCAAGATCATCCTGCCGCGATTCGTCTGGACTATTGACGATCCCCTTAGTACGCGCCTTGTAGGTGCTGCTTTGCTTGGCACTGCTGTCGCACCGCTCCACGGTCGTCATGCCAGCCAGGAAATATTCAAAGCCCTGCTCAACCTCATCGAAGGTGCGCCTGAGTCTGCATGGTTCTTCCTGTTGATCTTCGTCCTTATTCTAATCATCTGGAGCCATTACTGGATCCGGTTTCGCCATACCAATCTCCTTGAAACTCTCGCAATCTATCTGCGTATAGGATGGTGGAGGCAAAAACCATGGAAGATAAACCTTCATTTCAATACCGTTCGTTTTTCTGGCCGATCGTGCTTATCGGAATCGGCATCATCATGCTGATGGCCAACCTGGACCTGATTCCCACGCCTAGCTTGCGTCTTCTGATCCAGCTCTGGCCGCTGGCGCTGGTTGTTCTGGGATTGGACATCCTGGTAGGACGTCGGTCTCCCATCCTTGGCGCGCTGATCGGGCTCGGTGCTGTTGGTCTCGTGATTGTCCTCATCTACATGGCGCCAGCCTTGGACATCGTTCCCACGGTAGAACGCAAGACGATTCCCCTCAACGCCCCTCTAGGTAATACCTCCTCGGCAGAAGTATCACTGAACCTGGAGCGCTATGCATCCACGATTAATGCTTCGATTGGATCGGATGATCTCTTCGATGCTGTTCTGGAAACCTACACAGATGTTGAGTACAGCTTGCGTGGTGATCAACGCAAAATCATCAACCTGAAACCCATCGATTCCAGCAACCCCGACTTCGATTGGTTCAATATCGCAACGAGTGATATGACCTGGGAGATCGGTCTCAGCCCGGAAATCCCGCTGGACCTTTCGGTTGACGTGGGCTCGGGGTCGGCCTCACTTGCTCTTTTTGATCTTACGTTGAGCGAGTTGCGGGTAGACGGTGGATCGGGCAGCACCGATCTGGCAATACCGGCAAGTAGCTCGCGTTATCCCGTTACTGTTGAAGGCGGATCGGGCAGCTTTGATATTCTGATCGAAGATGAGGCTGCGCTTGAGGCAAATTTCGATGTTGGTTCTGGGTCTTTTGAGGTCACTGTCGGATCGGATGTCACGATGAATCTGGAGGTTGAGGGCGGGTCGGGCAGTATCTTCATCAATGTGCCGAGCAATCTTGGTGTCCGCCTGGTGGTGGATGATCATGGCTCTGGTGGTATTCGTATCCCCAACAATTTCGATCTTGTCGATGATCAAAATGATGATGATCGTGATACGGGTGTTTGGGAATCGGATAACTTCGACAATGCCACTTCGGCGATCGAGATTCGCTTCGATCCTGGGTCGGGGACATTGACGATTCGTTGACCTTTCTTCTTCTCCTCTGTCTTTCTCTTCTAACGTAGAGCCACGCTGTAAGAGCGTGGCTCTACTCTGTTCTGATACCTAGATCTATCGGCTTTAGTCATGCCGATCTTTCCCAATAACCTATATCACCCGTACGCACAACTTGTGCGAGGCCATCTTCTTGCTTGAGCGCCGGGATGAACCAGCACGGCCATCTACAGGAAGCCCAAAGCGCGCAGGGCAACTAACGTCTGGATAAGCCCACGAGTTCCGATTACGTTAATTGGTATCTTCAAGGTCGCTTTAATCAACATCAGCCATTATCGGCCCGGCTGTATGATCACATGCTCATTGTTGCATTACCTTTATCTTGCTGGGCGGTTAAACTGCCGCCAGCAAGATTAATCAGTTCGCGTTGGAGGACTGCATCCACCCGGATAGTTATGGGCGAGTGGATTCGTAGCAATTCAGTGCGAGTGTGATACTTCGCAACCATTCTCAAATGAAAGTGTAAGCTCGTATCCCTGCTCTGCAGCTGCCATACCAAAGAATAACTCGAGGCGGGCCAGTTCGTCGATCGTGCGGTCATCCGGTTCACCCGACCAGTTTGTGATAAATGTTGGTGAGACGAGATCTTCACCCGACCAGATCGCCCGGCCACCCAGGACTGCATTGAAGATGGCATCATTCGACACCGGCCATGCAATCTCGATCTGACGAAGCCTGAAGAGTTGACCGCTGGTGTTGCGCAGCCGCCATGCTGCGACATTGCTGGTGGCATCCAAGAAACCAAGGCTGACCTGGGCACAAATGTTTTCGGGTACAGTGGGGGGTGGCGTCGTTGTTACGGTCGGCGTCGCTGGTGAGGAACTCACAACTGTTTGTGTCGGTGTGACAAACGCGACAATCGAGGGGACCTGTGTTGCCTGGTCAGTCTCAGCTTGGGAAACCGTCCTGGTGCTCTCAGGGATCAATGTCTCACTCACGATGTCCGGAGCCGATGCTGTGGGGCTGGCTACAGGAGGGAAGTCACGATCAAAGACCCCCAAGAAGTAGCCAAAGCCAATCGCTGCTGCCGCTGCGATCACAACTACTAGCAAGAACAACAGCAGCGCCTGACCACAACTTAGCCCCGCGATTTTTCGTTGTTCAGGAGGGCGGATACGGCTCATCGTTGCTCTATCATCTTCACTTCAGCTCGCAACTTAATTCCCGCTAACGGCCTGGCACCCGTTCGTAAAGGTAATCCTCAAGTCATATCCAGACCCGGCCGCAGAGTTTCCAAAGTGTGCTTCCAAGTCAGCAGAAGAATTAAGCGTACGTGCGCCCGATCCCCCTGCCCAAGAACTGATCGTCGTCGGCGGATCCAGATCCTCGCCTGACCAGATGTTAGCCCCCTCAAGAATGATGTTGAACAAAGCGTCGTTAGAGACAGGCCAATCTAGGTCCAAAGTTTCGATTGTGATGGAACCGGCAGAATCATTGCGAATTTCCCACTCGGTGATATTGCTCGTGCGTGAAAAACCCTGGATCCAGATCAGCGAGCAAACATCTTGCGTGGATGTCGGTGTCTGGGTAGGTGCGAGTGTTGCCGTCGGAATGAGTGTTTGCGTCGTAGTGGGGGTCCGGGTGGGCGTCCGCGTGGGCGTTTGCGAGGGATTTGGAGAGGCGGTTGCCGTGATGGTTGAACCCAGCGTTGATGTCGGCGTGTTGACAGGCGTTGTGGTCGCCGAGGCCAAAAGCGTTGCTGAGGGCAGCGGGGAGGGCGTGAGGGCACTCGTTGCCGTAAGCTGAGCTACAATCGTCTCGGCCAGGGATGTGGCCACAAGCGCTATCTCATCCGTTGGAAGCACAGTCGCAAGTTCCTCCGGCCCTCCAACCTCTAGGATCATCGCTTGTAAGGTCGCAACGATGGCTGCTTCGACTTGCTCATCCGACATCCCCGCACCCGCAGCCGAGACCACGGCCGTCGAAAGCGCATTTACCGTGGCTTCCCAGTTTACCGTGGGGCTAGCGGTGACACCTAGACTGCCATCAGCTGCCGACGCCTGGGGACTGATCAGGCGGCTGAGCACCCACAGGAGCGGAACGAGTGCCAGGGCTCCAAGCAAGAGGACCGGCGTCAGTTTACGCTTGCGCGGGGGAAGGATGATGGGCTCGCCAACTTTGGTGCTTTCAGGCGAGTCATCCACCCCAGGCACAAAATCCTGGGTGTCGTCATCTGCCCTGCGCGCACCGGGTTTGAGTGCACGGGCATCGGGATCGTAGACCAATTCCAGCGCGCGTTCGAAGGCTTCACTCAAAGCAATGGCAGAGATATACCGATCCTCCGGCCGTTTTTCAAGCGCACGGATTAACACTTTTCCAACTTCTTGGGGGATGTTGGGGTTGATCAGCGTCGGTCGGGGCAGGGGTTCACTGGTGTGCTTCATGGCGATGGCCAGCGGTGTATCGGCATCGAAAGGCAACCGCCCAGTGCACATCTGGTAGAGCACGATTCCCAAGGCATACACGTCGGTCTTTTCGCTGACCGGTTCGCCCTTTGCTTGTTCGGGTGCCATGTACTGCGGCGTACCGATCACGCTTGAGCCGGTCAGGCTCGCCGTTGCATTGCGCACATAAGCAGTGCCAAAGTCAGATAGCCAGGCATTGCCCTCACTGTCCATGAGGATATTGGAGGGCTTTACGTCACGGTGGACCATGCCGGCATTATGGGCAAATTGCAGCGCTTCGGCGATCTGCCGGATGATGATAGCCCCTTCCTCAGGTCGGATCGGCCCTTTCAGCAGGCGCTCACGCAGCGTTCCGACCTCCCTCAGCGGCATGACCATATAGTAGATGCCGTCCTCGGATCCGAAATCAAGCAAGGGCACAATATGAGGATGGCGCAAACGTGTGAGGATTTTTGCCTCACGTTCAAATCGCAGGCGGAAATTCGTGGCGTCGTCCAGGCCCGGCGGCAAGACTTTAACTGCGACTGAAGCCCCGGTTTCTTCGTCGATCGCCTTATAGACGGAGGACATCCCTCCGCTGCCGATCTTACGCACCAGGGAATATTTTCCGAGTTTGCGCTTGCTCCAATTGAACATACCCCAGCCTTAAGCCCTTATATTAATCACACGCATAGCCCACGAGTCCCCTGTACACCCACTTCATCGCGCTGTCCATGAATCCGTATGTAGCATATCAACGAACCCTTACTTTAAACATTGCAGCTAGCTTACAGCGCCGGACCTTGCGTCATTTGATGACAGCTTGATCGCTTCTTTGTGCACTCGTGTGCGGCTCTACTATTGAAATATGCCTTAGACCCTCGCCGATTCAACACCCATGTAAAGTGTTATCCAGCTAGGAACGAATGGCTATATGCTCATGTTCCTATACGTGATACAAAATACATCACAGATTACGGAGTGGAGGGATTACGGGTAGGTTGCCCTGGTACAGGCAAACCTAACGATATTTAATATTCTCGATCAGCGGATCGAGCATAGGCGGCACCTATGTCCACTCCAGTAAGGCCTATCATTGCACGGCTTGCACACGCAGCCGTAATTACTCTCCTGGCCACTCCAGTGTTATTTGTTCAATCTACCCTGGCTACACCTCCTGTGACGGAACGCGTCAGCGTGGACAGTGCCGGCAACGAGGCCAATTTCCTCTCCGAATCGCCCAGCATCAGTAGCAGTGGTCAGTTTATCGCCTTCTCATCCGAGGCTACCAACCTGGTTGTGGGCGATTCGAATGGTGTGCGCGATATCTTTCTCCACGATTGGCTCACAGGGACAACTACGCGCCTGAGTGTCGATGCGCAGGGCCAGGAAGCGAATGCCGCCAGCAACTGGCCCGCGATTAGCGCCAATGGAAAGTGGGTCGTCTTCTCCTCTACTGCCTCGAACCTGGTAGAGAACGACAACAATGGTGCTGAAGATATCTTTGTTGTTGAGATTGGTACCGGCGCGATTGAAAGGGTGAGCCTTTCCGCCTCCCGCGAACAGGCCAATGCGTCCAGCACAGAACCCGTGATCTCAGGAGATGGCCGTTTCGTCGCCTTTCTATCAACGGCGACCAACCTTTATTCCGGGGCCAACAGCGGTCAAGCTGAGATCTACCTATTTGATCGGACCAACCGCACAATCCAGTGGGTCAGCATGCCCGGTGGAGGGGCTAATAATTGGCCCGGCGGTGATGTTTCCATCAGCGCTGACGGCGATTGGATCGCCTTCGCATCGAGATCCTCACAGCTCGTCCCAGGTGATGTCAATGGGCGCAGCGACGTCTTTCTTTGGAGCCGTGCGACGAGTATGCTCGAAATCGCCAGCTCACTGAGTCCAACAGTCCAGGGAAATGGTTCAAGCTATCAACCCGCGCTCAGCGCCGATGGTCGCTTCCTGGCATTCCGCTCTACCGCCACCAACTTTGTTCCTTCAGATAGCAACGGGGAGTTCGATGTTTTCCGACGTGATAATCTGACCGGGTCCTTTGAACTCGTTTCTTTGTCATCCACGGGGGAACAGGCCATCGGATTCTCCAGCGAAGAGCCGGTGATTAGCGCCGACGGCCGATTCGTCGCCTTCCGTTCGTATGCATCCAACCTTGTTCCAGATGATAACAACAACAGCATGGATATTTTTGTGCGTGACATGCAGGGAATGACCACGCGCATGAGTGTCGACAGCAACGGCAGCCAGGCGAACGACCATGCCTTTTCCCCCTCCATCAGTCACGATGGTTCTGCCGTGGTTTTTTATTCTGTTGCCACCAACCTAGACTTGGTACGCGCGGATAACAATGGTGTAAGCGATGTCTTCTCGCACGGTGATAAGCCGCTACCTGAGCCCACGTCAACGCCAACAACGGAGCCTTCGGCGACACCAACCAAAGATCCCACCCCAACCGAGACCACTACACCAGAACCAACGCTGACGCCGACTGATCAACCGACGACAACAATGACTCCCTCACCTAGCGCGACATCAACGGTTGAGCCTACCGCCACATCGACTTCTGAACCGACGGCGACACCCACGACGGCACCTACAACGGTAACGCCTACGGATGAACCCACACCGACCGAGACCTCGACGCCTGAGCCAACCTTCACGCCAACAGATGAGCCTGGGCCAACCTCCACGCCAACAGATGAGCCTGGGCCGACCGAACCGCCAAACCCGAGCTCAGCACCGGCGCTTGAATTACAAACCAAGCTCAATGTGAATGAAGGCAGCACCTTCACCGCAAGCGGTTCCTTCTCCGATCCCGATTCCACTCACTGGACGGCGACGGTCGATTATGGGGATGGCCAGGGGCCACAATCGCTTGCGCTGACATCCTCCAAGACTTTCAAGCTGCGCTGGGTCTATGGCGATAATGGTGATTTCACTGCAGTTGTGCGGGTGGTCGATGATAGCGGTGCTTTCGGCGAAGCTGAGTTGCAGGTCCATGTCAAAAACGCATCGCCCAAGATGGAGAGCGATAACCTGCACAGCCTGAGAGTCTGTGACCAAAAGATCAAAGAAGGCGGCAAGGACAAAGGAAACTCCGCCTGCGAAATAGGGGATTGGTTCGTCGCCACAGTGGGTGAACCAACTGTCTTTAGCTTCAATCTGGCCGATTCGGGTTCCGACGACCTGAAAATCCGGTGGAAATTCAGCGATGATGTCACCTACTACAATAACGGTAAAGCCGCAGACCCGTATCCTAGCCCGATGGGTAATTACCCCTTCCATATCACCCATAACGCAACGGTGGTCTTTGAAAAGCCTGGCGTCCAGTATGTGACTATCGATTTGTATGACGACGATGGGGCTAAAACTTCAATGACGGTGAAAGTGCTCGTACGTGGGGCGAAAGCATGCCGGACGTCACTGGGTTATTGGATCAAGCGCTTCAAAGAAGAGCGCTATGGCATGTACTCGGGTGAACTTCGTGCCCATCTCAGCATCCTAAGTGCTTTTATCACCTCTTCGTTTGGTGAGTATCAACCTGAAATGCTCGATCGTTTAGAGAGTTTTATCCTCAACAACACTGATGATAGCGCTCATGCCCGGGCTGAAATGCTAACCGCCTGGCTGAATTTTACAAACGGCGCCGTCGACTGGGACGAAGTGATTAAGGACGCCAATGGAAAGCATGATCTTCCGTACGCCGAAGTGCTTCGGGAGATCCTGGCGATCCTGGTCGATCGTGGCGTCTCATCAGATGAGTTACAACATGCCATAGAATTAGCAAAGTCCATCAATCTTCACAATCGCAAGGGTCGGGTTTGTCCAGTGTATGACGACTAAGCTTGACCTTTCCACGGCAAAGTTGGCAAAACGCCACCGTTATTGACGGTGGCGTTTTCGATCCAGACTCATGGTTATTGAAGCTTCTACTCCATGAGTGACCATTTGTTTCGTATTAAGAAGAAAAGCAGGACCACCAGTATCGCGCAACGAAGTAGATTAAAGATACCACCACCAAGCATGAGAGAGACATCCACCAAGAAGCCAATGACAGAGATGACAATAAAAGTATAAACCCCCCACTTCCTCCACCACCATATCCCCAGGAAAGCAATAAAAATAGCCATAGCGAGCAATGCGCTCCACAGCCAATACTCCCGTGTGATCGCGGGAAAGGCCTGCTGCAGGGCCTCAGAACCAAAGATGGAGATGATCAATAAATAAATCGTTCCTCCGGCAAACATGATCAAAACGACCAGTAGGAACGCAGTGAAACAACCTCCCCGATTTCTTTGCTCTCGTACGGAACGCTCGTTCAGTTCAGACGTGGGATTCATCACGTTGGTCTCCAGGTTATATATCCCCCCTCATTGGCTTAGACCTTGTAGGACATACAAATGAAGCCTCCGAAAGTCATATGACGTGACAGCATCTCGAGAGCTCCATGCTAGTGTTTCAACCACTTAACCCCCAACACAGGGCTTGGATTTGCATCTGCCTGCATGGCATGGCGTTGTTTAAACAAGGTCCGCCTTAGGGTTCCAAAAATCTTCTTTCAAACCAAGCCCCTTAAAGATTTCGCGGATTTCGTCTGGTTCAGGCCGACGCGCCTCCTCTTTCAGACGGGTTGCATACCAGGCTTTCGCCAGCCCCCATAACTGGTGCAACGTCACGATCGGCCCCATTGGATAGCCATGCTGCCCGCACCATGCCCGTAGGGTTTCTTCCGACCGGAAGAAGAGCATATTGCCTCAGGTGAAGATGATGTCGTCCCACCACTGCGCTGCCGGGACCACACTGTGGAAGATCCACTCCGACGGTTCCGGGCCGTTCTCATTGACTTCGAGTTGAAGGATCTCACCCGATCCTTCACAGCGCGAGAGGATCCTGGCGGGCTTTCCCAGCGCGGCGACCACCCCCAGTACATCCCAGGCACAGTTGGCATAATAGCGAACGCTATCTGATTCGACAATGTGTTGAGTCGGCACGCCTGAGAACGGGGGTGCCATACGAATCGAGCTGCCATCAGCTTCAACAACGAGCACCCTTTGCGCCTGCAACCTGCTGTATGCATCGAGCACCTGGTTGACTGGTGCGTCAACCCGTGCACTGATCTCTTCCGGTGTAGGAGCTTCACCAGTCTCAGCAAAGTGTTGATAGATCGCCATTTTCACTTTTACATCAAAGTCCACGAAGCGCTCCTCTCTTGTCATGCTTATTCTTGCGGGAGATCCACGTTTTCTTGCATGCAGTCCGCATGTACCCAATAGCGACCAGTGCTGTCCGACTCCCGCACTTCCATTGCAAAAGGATGTCGACCAAAGATAGGCAGCTTTTCTCCGCAGAACAGGCAGCGCGCTTTCGCCGGGACGCGGCCGTGCTCATCCGGTGGATCGGGCATTACCGAGGGGTCTCGGGATTCGCGAAAACATTCAGCATGTGCAACAACATGTAACGCCGGAAGATCAGATGGAACCCAAATCGCGATACGTAGGCCGGTGGGTTCGTGTACCCTTTTACAGGAGAGAAAACAACAAACAGCACCTGAAGGTTTTCCTGCCACGGTCTCCTCCATGGTGGGTGACGGTTTAGTTCCCAAAGTATGCTTTCATCGGCACGAAGTAGGCCTCAATCCAGCCTTGTTGATACTGCATACCGTGGGCAGGAAGTTCGGAGTGGTGGATTGTGATCCTGGTATTGGCGCCGTCCGGTTCAAACAACACCTCCAGTCGTGAATCCTTATCAGTCTGCTCGAATTCACTCGTGCGCCAGCTTTGAATGATCCTGTTGGGGTGATCCAGCTCAAGATTCGTCCCTTGAATATACCCATCCCATGCCTCAAAGGTTCCACCCACCGCATCCGATACAACCGCTGGACTCCCGGTCATGTTAGAGTGTTGTTCCGAATCGAGCCAGGCGTGATAAAGCTTTTCCGGTGATCCTGGGATCACTGCAGATACCTCAAATTCAATGCTCATACGCTACCTCCTCACCTTTCCTGGTGGGCTCATCACAATGGAGCTCCCCATTGTTCCAGTCTACTATCCTTCAAGCTTTGTACTTGTGAAACTAAAGAACACTGGCACGAAATTAGGAATCAACACCTATTCCCGGGCTTGTCCGTTATCCGATATTAAAAGAATTCCAGACATGGCTGTACTTACTCCCTAATGACGGGGATGCTGGGTTGTAGCGGATGCATCCTACGCTCTAACGAAAAGATCAGGCCAGCAATTTAAATCCCAACCAAATTAAACCGATGCTCATCACCGTCACTCCAACAGAGCGTATATAGGCCTGTAACTTTCCGAACATCGGGCCCAGTCCAAATATGGGCGCACCCACCGCCATCAAGATACCGGCCATCCGGGGTAGCACACCCGATTGTACGATGCCGATTCCCACAAGGACGTAGCCAAGGCTGTAAATTAATCCAGCAGCAATGAAGAATGGCAGGACCACTTTGCTCTGGTAGATCGGGCCGGAAAAGCTGAGCAACGTCTCATCTTGCTTTAGAAGAATTGGCCACAAGACCGTCTCCCAAAGCATTGTTCCGATAAGTAAAGTTGTGCCCGCCACAGCCACATAAAACCCAATCGATGAAATCAAATTTGCCACATTAAGCTGCGCAACGTAGATCGCAGCCTGCCCAAGCAATCCAGTCAAAGCCCCCATCACACCCAGGGCATTGATCCATGACCAGTTGCGGTTCTTCACCAGGATCGCTATCGTGGTTGAAAGTTGTCCATAGGGCATAAAGATGGCGAAGGCATACCAGTACACAATAAGGGTAATGCCTGCTATTAGATTCAAATATCCACCAATACTTACGAACCCGTCTGACATGATGAGACTGACCTCCTGGACAGAAACTGATGTTGGTAACGCACGAGACTAAGAGCAGAGTCGAACGGTCTGGGAAGCATGTAGACAAAGACCAACTTCTCTAGGCGAGCATCCTTTACAAAATTCCTGTGTGAAAAATGTTTCCCTGAAGGCGGAAAACCTATATCCCGTTCATTTCTGATTGGCGTAGTTGCACTAAGAGTGTACCAACTCCTGCGACAACCAACCCAAGAATTCCTTTTAATGTAAGAGTCTCCGCCAGGAACACAACCGCCAGGATTGGGATCCAGATCAACATCGTTCCATTGATGACACTCGATTCGGTCGCCTGTAAAGATTGCAGTGTTTTGTTCCACAACGTGAAGGCAAATGCCGTATTCACCAACGCCAGCCAGCCAACGATCGCCCAGCTCTGCCAACTGAGCTGCGGGATCCCCTGAGTCATAAGGCCTGTACCCAACAGCACCACGGAACCGAAGCCCATGCTGACGGCTGTGACAGTCAACGAATCGATGTCGCCTATGCGGTTGACTTCCCGGCCCAGAATCGATGCGAACGCATTCGCTGTCACGCCTATAAGTGCTGCAATAAGACCCGCACTCGAATTCTGCGGAAAAGCGACTGGATAGAAGAAGATCGCTGCACCAAGGATTGCCAGCAGGATACCCACCCACTGGATCGAGCGTAAGCGTTCATGCAGGAAACGAATCCCTAGAAGTGCGACGAGGACTGAGCTGAAACTCCAGAGTAAATTAACCGTCACTGCAGGGAGAAACGCCAGGGCGACAAAACTTGCCCCTTGCGTTAGCGCGTAGAAAAGCAACCCCAGGACCAGCAATTTGATCCAATGCCGTCTCGAGAGCCCTACCTGCGTTCTCTTCCTCCTTCGCAGCAAATATACGGGGAGGAGCAAGAGAAAGCCTAACACGTAGCGTAATCCAGCGAAGGTCAGCGGTGGGATGTCTTCCAGGCCAATCTTGATCAGGACCCAGGAGGTCGCCCATAGAAAGACGACGAACAGAGCCAGCATGACCGCTGCCGGGCGCGAAAGCTTCGAACTCTCCATCATGCGGTTAATAATCACCCGAGGCTATCTGCCGGGCAAGTCCCGACTTGACAGGCGTATATCTTTATTATAGTATATTACTATACGTCGAAAGGAGTCAGAATGATGACATCCCGGGCCGTTCAATTCAACGCCCGTTTACCCGCGCTGACGCATGGCCAGATCGATGAACTTTCGGCAGCCTACGGGCTGACAAAGACCCAGACGATCATCCTGGCTGTGGATCGCCTTGCGCGCGAGCTACATGCTGATTCACCACAGGCGCAGAAGGATGCCCATAGATTGAAGACCGTTGCTCGCATCGTCCCCGAATTTGATCTTGGTCAAGATGGGTAAGGCGGACCGGGCTACTCCTGCTCGCTGCCGGGCATCTGCTTACGGTATATCGTTGTATCCTCCTCAGCGGGGATGAGCGGATCGCTCTCGACTTCAAGGAAACCGCACTTCGAATAAAAGTGATGATTCTTGGTCGCCCATGTTGGAGTCGCCAGGCGCCAACTCTTGGTTTCCGGGTATTTCCTTTCAATGAAAGCCCAGGTTCTAAAGCCCACTCCGATGTCCTGATACCTCGGATCAACGAAGATTGTTCCCAGAATATTGTCACCTTCGGGCAGGATCCAGACGATGATCCCACCAATCAATTCCCCGGCTTGCATGATCTTGTAGCCGACGCTTTGCTCATAAGGTAGAAGCCAGGTTCGGAAGAACTCTCCGTCGTCGTATCCCGGAGGTCCTCCACTCGCTTTACCCAGGTGCTTTTGCGCGTCATCATCGAAGGCGCGCTTCATCACCTGCGTGAGCGCGGCTATGTCCTCTTCCAGCATATCGACAAATTCAAGTTCTAAATGCGCAGGATAATCCATACTCCCCCCTTAACAGTCCAGGCAGCGGCGGAGCCTTCACTCACTCAGCCGCTTCCCCATACTGATACGTTCCTCAACCCGGTACTCCATAGATTCATAAAATGCTTGAACTTCGGCGTTATCCGCCCTGATTTGCAGATTCAGTTTTCGGCATCCGACAACCTTGAGGGCTTCTTCGGCTTCTTTCATTAGAGCCGTTCCAAGGCGCTTGCGACGGAAGTCGGGATGAACGGCAACATAATAGACCCAGCCGCGATGGCCATCATAACCTGCCATTGCCGTGCCGATGATGCGCTGATCCGATTCGGCCACGAAGAACAATTCGGGTTGAACCCCCAACTTGGATTGGATATCGCGATTGGGATCATTATGCGCTGGGGCATTGGGGAAAACTAGATCCCAGAGCGCAACCACACCCTCACAATCCTTTTGATTGTATGCTCGGATCTCAGTATTCGGTACTAGATGCGTGTGCGAGGACACTGTCTCTCTCCAGTATGGCTCCTGAAGACGTTAAAACTTGAGCGCTATTGCAGTTCAAGGACAAGGCCAGGTCTTCTCCCTGTGAGGCCCAGTTTATCCCTCATCTGTAATTACGGGAATACAGGCACAAATCGATCCAGCGCACGACTTGAAACAAATGGAATGAATCCAAGCTCCCGTGACCTCGCGTACACCCAGGCCACGTTGTCAGGGTCGAGCGCATAGTCTACAGTAAATATCACCAAACCTTTCTCCCGGGCACGTTGGAGTTGGTCAAGATACCACTCGCTGCTCACATGCAAAGTGCTTTCAGGATAAGCCTCATATTGCCACCGACATTGCAGGGATAGTGAATTGCGATAGCTAGCGCTGTCGATCTCGGCTTCCGTTCTTGGTAGCGGGCAATCACCCGCAGGCTTGTTATCCGCTCCGCCATCGAACCAGGTTTGCTCTTGCGCGATGGCATCGATGGCCTCGATATACTCGTCGTAGGCTGCAAGCTCGGCGGCGTTCTGCCCGATCACGATAAAACCTGCCGCCCTCGACCGGCCATACGTTGCGATCGCCCCCACAAAATCGATCATCATGCTGATGGGATCCACGCCCGCCTCATCAGCCAGCTCCAGCACCTCTTCATTTGAATAAGCTTCGACCCAATCCAGGTAAACTCCATCAAATCCTGCATCAAGGATACCCTGCAGATAGCCTGCAGCACCCAGCCAGATGTTCTGCCACTGCTCATCCCAGTAGGCGACTGGATAATTGCCCTCCCAGCCATCTGGATCCTCGCCCGCGATCCATTCAGGATCGCCGACCCGCCAGCCCTCTTGCCAGTATGTGCGATAGCTTTCAGCCTCTCCTATGTCGATATACGCCAGGACCAGCTTGGGATGGTCGGCTTCCTGCAGCTGCGAAATGACCTTCGCCATCGGATAGTCCGTGTTCTCAACCTCGGAAGGAATGTAATCCAACACGACCATGTCATAGCGCGAATTGGCGATTTGGTCCACGACATCCTCTTCCAGGTTGACATCGATCAAATACAACCAAGTCTCGATGCTGTCCAGCGTGGATGCACCATCTGGATCTGTAGCAGCAGGCTTTATCCATTGTGACGGCCGGACGGTATTTAGCTCCCAGTACGCTCGGATCGCAGCCAGCACCTCGTTAGAGAGGTCGTCAATACGGTTATCCGGGTCTGTACCCAGACGATAGTTCATGTCGTGAACTTCATCGGCGAAGGGAGGCCAGGAAGGCGACCATTCCCAGATCGCATGGTTCAAACCACGCACTTCGAATAACGCGATCTCGTCCTGAAGAAATTGGGGCGCGCCTGGCTCCCAGCGCATGACTCCATATTCATCCACTGCCACCGGTGCACCAGTTTCGTCCCGGAAATCATCGATAGGGGCGAGGAAAGCATCCAGCCATTCACGATCGAAACTATCCGCTTGGCGATCATAATCCGTGTCGAACGTCCCTGGGTACGTATTGTGCAGCCGACCTACCTGGTGGGTATATTGCTCCTGAGGTTCATACTGGTGGACTACGTAGACAAGGCTGGAATCCTCCAAGGGTTCAAGATAGGGGAGCCAGTTCACACCACTCCATCCGGTGCCGCTGACCAGCACCGGGGTCTCCAGATCAACCTGACGGATACCCTGCAAGATGCGCGGGTATAGCTGATTCCAATCATAGCTTGAGCCGCCGTATTCCTTGAAAAACTCATCAGGGTCATACATCTTGAAGATCACCCCGGGCGCATTGGGTTCGACCATGAGCTTATAGCCAACCACAATCGGGTTGTTGCGATAGCGCTCTGCAGTGTAGCGCCACATCTCCACCCATGCTTCTTGTGCTTGAGCATCTTCCCATATCGAATCGTTGAAATAGCCCCTGAAGTAGGGGTCAGCTTCGCAACAAAGGCTGTATTCGCTGCGTCCAGGACCAGTTCGGAAACCAATGGTGGCGAACATATCAGCCTTGGCGATCATGGCAAGCAAGCTATCAAGGTGGGCGACGACATCGGGATCGGGATGGTAGGGCGCTTCTTCCGTGAATAATCCTGGCCCGGAAATAGAGACGTAATTGGCTCCCAGTGCCGCCAGATCGTCGAAATCCTTCTGCGTGAAGGGAGGTCCAACAGCCCCTGCGCCCTTGAATTCCAAGCCATCAAGATCGGGGATGACAAGCGCTTGCCAGATATTAGCCCCGCGCAGGTGCGGTCCGTTGACCCACAGATCGATCTTCTCGATGCCTTCCAGGGTGCCGGTCACTGAGCCAATCGCGCTCTGGGTTGCTGGTGAGGGATGTTCCTGATGAGGAGCCAGTTGCGCTTGTGGGTCATGAGAGTCACCAAGAAAACTGCAACCACTCATCAGGGCGGTAACCACACCCAGGATCAGGGCTCCGCGCTTCATTATCACCTCAATTTGAGTCAACCTTATCCGTCGTTAACTCTACCCCAGCCAGATGCCAAGCATGTGCCTCTGTCTTCTCTGCCAGGGATGGCGGATTATCTTTTCAGTAATTTCTCATTGGCACCCCGTCGAAAAGCAAATAAATTCCTTGTATTTATGTTGGGTTGAGCGCCAGGCAAGAAGGAGTGTAAGCTATACACTGCAGACATCCTGCGGGATACTTCCTCGCCTTATCTGTTGCCCATAACCACCATCATTCAAACCATAGAGGTG
>JBFFQB010000005.1:0-57989 GCA_041573795.1 Anaerolineales bacterium | reverse complement strand
TATGGTATCCCGGCGATGGCCGTCTCGGTCGAGGTCAAAGGTGGAGATTTTTACACCCACTCAACCGCAGTTGACTTCGAAGCTGCTATCCACTTCACCCGGCACTTTGCTGGCCAGATGTTGAAATCTCAATTACCTCCAGATGTGGATGTGCTCAAGGTCGAGGTCCCGCGAATCGCAGATGAGAACACCCCCTGGGTGGTGACGCGGCTGGATCGGATGATGTACTACGAAGCAGCTTTTTCGGCACGCACCGATGTCTTCAACGAACCCACCGAGATCAAGCTCGTCACACGCAAAGGGGAGTATGCCAGTGAGGGCACCGATGTCCACGCGCTGGCCAAGGGCCTCGTGTCGGTGACGCCATTGAGTTTGGATCTGACCTCTCGAACGGATTTAGATGCCTTGGGCGGGTTGCTAAAAGTCTAGCGCAACGAATATCCAGGTCCCCGCCTTGTACCCACGAGGGAATTCTCCGCTCAGTAATCTTCACACATGCTCAGAGACCGGCGGTAAAGAGGGTTATCGATGGAAGGCACAAGCCAAGCAGTACGACAAATAAGATTATTAGACCCAGCGCCAAAAATGTATTATTCCCCATCCCACTGATCATCCGAAGTTAACCCCCGCCCTTGGGAGACGGGGGATATCTGACTACATGATTCTGAGTTGCTCTATGGCTTAGAACTCCAACGTCCTGGAAGATAAGTGTCGCATGTCTCGTCAATCTTCTTGAATTTTATGGATTCTTTTGGAACGCCAGAAATCTCATAGATGAAGACTGTCCCTGCGGGACATTCATCAGTACCCGGGGTTGTCCAATGAAGCAGGCCATCAACGAATTCGAGCGTTGCAGGAGCCGCAAAATTGGTGCCCATTACGGTGCCATCATCCTCAATGCGAAGGATCAGATCAAATCCTCCCCATTCCCGATACCAATTTCCCACAATTTCATTGATGTCCGTAAAAACAACAGGTGCAATGGTGGGTTCGGGCGTGGGAGTAGAAATTTCGGTTGGAGGGGGAGGTTGTGTTGGTACCTCTGTATTGGTCGGAATGGTTATGGGTGGTGTTTCCTCAGTTGGTGTTCCACAACTGACCAACAGGATGCCAATGAAAACTTTTGAGATGACTATTGATGTCCGCATTGTCCCTCCCTTTGAGACTAGAAATATAAAACCCGACCTCGGCTGAGGTCGGGCAAGATGATGAGCGTTATGGAATCCCGCTTAGATGTAGGGTGTGATGTGCTTCACACGATACAGGATATTGAGAAAGGGATCAATGCTCGAAACCCAAAAGCTGACTCTACGGATTTACCCTCGAGTCAGCCAATGGGCCCGGTAGGATTCGAACCTACGACCAACCGGTTATGAGCCGGCCGCTCTAACCACTGAGCTACGGGCCCTGCGTTTTCATTTTAGCAGAGGGGTGAGGGGGATGGAAGATCGAAGAATGGATATATCTGTTATTGGCGTGAAGTTTCCAGGCGTTTCAATTCAGGTGGATGAACCTGGACTTAGGATCCAGCGGATTCACTCGGAATAGGCGCGCCTTCAACAAGGCCCTCTCTCCTGAATCGTTCCACATACTCACGTGTCTCCCAGTAATCCAAATCCAATTCGTTCGCAATTTCGAACACCGAATGTTTCCCCTCGAACCGCAGCATGATTTTCTCAAGGGCACGGTTGAGCTTCTTGTTCACGCGCCAGTCGACCCAGAGACCATGGCCCGAGAGAAAGACAGGACCTCGAAAGGTTCGTTTGGGGACGTAGTTCGACGCATAGATCCTGATGATCTCCTCGATTACATCGGCTGCCTCAACCAGCATCGCTTCATGAATTATTTCGGGATTGTCGTCACTCGTGTGGTATTCATCGTAGGGCCAGCGGCTAAGAGAGATGCAGGGCACATTCACGCCAGGCCCGTTAATAACCATCTCGTCATTTCCTACAATCTCACGGAAGGCTCCTTCGCGATAATCTTTTAATCGATGCTCTAAAACAAAGCGAGCACAACGATCTAACACGTGACTGTCTTGTCGTGTCCTTTGTAATGCGAGTGAATTTAGATTGCCAGTCATCTCGCAGAAGATCCCCCCCTTTAGATTCGGTATCAGGTCTTCATGATGGCTTAGATAACTAATGCTGCCGATAGTTTCAGGGCAGAAGAGAAATCGGATGCTCATGGATCCTTCGGGGAGCTGATTCTCTGCCAGGCGGCGCGCGACCTCAATTGCCGTTACCACACCGGCAAGGTCATCATTGGCCTGGTGGGGATGGCAAACATGTGAACAGATCAGCATTTCACCTGCAGCTTGATTATGCCCACCCGCAGGAGGAACAACGCCCACTCCAATTTGCAACCCCTGATCAGCCCCCTGTGCGAAATCAACGCTAATGACTGCGCGATAGTTCTTGTCACGCGGTAAACGGTCAAATTGGTCTTTACTTAAGCAAAACCCCCAATTTCTTTCGTAGTATTTAAATTCCCAGGGAATAGCATGTGGACGTACCTCAGAGTAGTAAAGATGGGGTTCCAGCTCCTCCCAACTGAATATGCCGTCGACTGGCAAAGAATAGGAGACCAGATGCAAAGGATTATCTTTAAAATCTACAACTTTTTCACCATCTTCGGTCTCCAAGCGCGCTTCATGTACGATATATCGTTCCGGTACCTGCCAGGTCCATACTTTCTTGCCCGGCACATAAACTTCGAGTGAGTAGTCCGCGCCTTCAGGCATATACTCCCCGATGATCTCCAGGGCGCGATCGGTTCCATCCGAGACCAATGTTCGGTGAAGGGGAAATAACTCTTCTACGACACTTTTTAATGAAGAAATTACCTTCATCCGTCTTCCTCCAAATCAGACGATTATTTCAGCACAAAACACTATTGGGCGCCATGAGTACCTATGGCATTCAGCTGTGATTGTGCTCGAAAATGCAGCGTCCCTTGTTGAGTGACCATCATCAGCAACGTTTACGTCAACGGTCGCTGGGATGAAAACCCAAGTGGCACTCACTCCGGCTCTTCAATGCTTGAATATGTAAGGGGGTAGCCGTGCACTTTAAACAATCTTTTCATATGCTCTTGAGAACCAGGCGTTAGCAGATACAACTCTTCCTCCCGGATTTTAGCGGACCAATAGGCTAGCAGCAGATCCGTACGGTAGTGCATCAGACGACCGTGACCCAAAGGATATGTATGCAATAGCCCTTCATCTTCAAGATCCGTTTGAAGCCGGTTCCAATCATAGGTCAAGCCGCCGTCCAACGGTCGCACTCGGTATTCAAGAGTGATTTGCGATCTCACCCCATCAGGCTCCACGATCTCGCCAGGAAAAGGCTTGACATAGCGATAGCCAATCTCCATGATCTCTTCCACATGATGAATGAAGGTGTTGCCGTCGAAACGCGCACCGAAGAAAACAATTTCAGCCTGTTTCTCGACCAATTCCCCAAACGTCGAGGTCACCGAGAAGGGATTCGCTACAGCAGCAAGGGAAAAGCCCGTGTTGTTAAGGATGCAATAGTTAAAGACCGGTGTTCGTGTTCGCATTTGTGGGTATAGCTGACGGATGTGCTCATTGAGAACGCCGACTTCCGCAGGCGCTCGTTCAACGTCATAGATACCATCCTGGCAGAAGTCGTAATTAAATGTTGGAATGAGCAGGCAGCGGTCTCCCGCTGTCTGCTGGATCACCGACCAGTAATCGGAGAGCATCTCTGCGCGGGGTTTTACCCGGTCAATAATCCCGATTTCCATCAGATCGGTGTGGATAACAATATTATCGCTTGCAATACTGGAGAAGGCGGCATGCAATTGGTTGAGGATTTGATCGCGTGGCACTACAAGTGCTGACAAGGCTATTACTGTACCTTCCTCACCGATTCTCCCTGCTCTGGATCTATTCCATTAGTTTGCAGGTACCCTTCAAGAAGTTCTAAGGAGAGCAAACTTGTCATATCATCGGTTGAGATGGACACACCAAATTCCGCTTCGAGTTCCAACATTAACAGCATATGTCCCAGGGAGTCCCAATTGGGCAGGCTGTTGATCTCCGCATCATCTCCAATCTCTGCAATGGGAATATCAAACGTCCTTGCCATGACGGTTTTTATTCGATCCTTCATTTAACCCCCTCAATCTCTAACTGCACATTCGAAGGGTACTTCAAATTGGACTGTGCTAGTTCAAGCAGGAATTTCCCATTCCCCGAATCTTCGAAACCAAAATCTTTGTAGAATTCGGCAACCTGTACGTTCTTTTCGGTTGGATAATAGTAACCCAGGAGTGAGTGCGCACCTCGCTCGCTCGCACGCTCAGCCAGGAACGCGATCAGCGCGTTCTCGATCTTGCGACCAAGAACGCGGCAGCTCAATAAGAGAACGTCGATATGTGCCAAGTCATCCTCAAAACGCAGAATCCCTAAACCTGTGATGCCACTATCCCCATAACGATCTTTGACAGCGACAGTATAGAGTTCCTGTTGTGGATCCGCCTCGATCTTCTCCAAGTCGGCCACGGTGTAGCGTTGTGTTGTTAAATTAAATTGGTTGGTGCGCTGACACATCTGGGCCGCGCGCGCCAGAGAGCCAGCATGTACAGGTGCAATTTTGACCTCTTGATCGAGGGAGTCGAGGAATTCATCCAAGGAAGCCACTGAGCTTTTTAGCTGGGTCCGAAGACTTTGGGCCTTATAGGAATCCGCTCGCTGCATATCTTCCTGAGTCAGGGTGATGCGCTGAAAAGAACTCATCTCACGTATGAACTGTGGGCGATAGGCTGGATCTATGGGTAGCTCTGGGACATCAACCTCGGGTAACGCCATCCGAATCCAATCTCGTTCTACTGGGTTGTCATCAAAGAACACAAAACTGTCCAACCCCAGATTTAACTCACGACTGATCTCGCGTAAATTGGTCGCCTTATCTTCCCAATTGATACGTGCTGAAGCGAAGTGAGATCTCTTAAGCAGCATGGCTTCGTGTTGTTCAAACACCTTCCAGGCATCTTCAGGATTGTTCTTACTGCAGATCGCCAGGATGATTCCGGCATCGTGCAGCTTGCGAAGTTCACGCTGAAAATCCATGAAGGCCAATCCGACACCTTCCTCACCCAACACAAGTCCACTCATGCCATCCTCGCCGACAATGCCACCCCAGAGGGTATTGTCCAGGTCGACGACGGCAACTTTCTTTGCCATATTACGATAGGCGGCGATGTGCGCTGCCAGTAGATCTGAAATCGCTGCCAGCCCATCTGGATTGAGTCGCATACGCCCCAAATACCACAGGCGCGGATCGCTGTAGTTTTTCATCCCATACCTGGCTGTGTGATCCGCCCAGTCTACAATCACCACTCGGGGAGAAATCGCCCCCATTTCACGGACGATCTTGCACCACTGTTCCCCCAGGAGTTGCCCACGATTGGGCGCAATTGGATCCAGGATGTACTCCTGGGGAAGATAGTCAGCTTGCCAGGTTGGTACGAGGCACACCGTTTCAGGCAGCCGATCCAAGATGACTTCGATCCAGTGTCCAATTTCTTTTGCCCGTGATTGGAGTAGGTCATCCGCTTCATCAGTTAGGAATTTTTGGGGATCGTGATAGAGCGGGCTAAACAGGTCCTCGGATGCAGGGATGATGATGACCCCATCGGGGTTTGATTTATAAAGCGTGGACATGGGGTCTAAAACGCTCTGTGCAATCTGCCCAAATTCTGCCAGGTGGATCTGAGCTTGCCAGCCCCGGCGATCTAACGCTTCAACCATGAAGGGTGTAATTGCGTCGAGGTTGAATGTGCTGAGTAAATGGAGGCTGATGGACGTCTTGTCGTCCAGTTCGCGCTTCATAAGCTCAACCCCACGGCGACGGCGCTCTAAAGCCCCGGTTGGTAATTTTTCATTCATTTTCTTCAACTACCCGCAAACTCTCTATAGCTCCATTATACGTATGCAAATGGCGCCATCGGCTCAGCCGTTGTTCCAGTGATTAAAATCAAATCAAGCACACGGGAGAACTTGAAGCATCATTTTATCGGTGATGAGTTGGTGGCGTGATCCACTGGGCGATAAGCCAAGGCTCGCACTGTAATCCCTCTTGGGCCATCAGTTGTTGATCCTGGCCTTTTGCCTCATTAGGGGTGGGAAATATTTTCTGAAGACTGATAGCCTATTGTTGGATAAATAAGGAGCGGGCGACGGGATTCGAACCCGTGTATGTCAGCTTGGAAGGCTGATGCCTTACCACTTGGCGACGCCCGCGCGCTATGCCATTCTACCGTCCGCCTGAGGGTCGGTCAAGCAAACCTGATCCCACTACATTTTCATTGGAGTCTAGAACAGCGGTATTCCAAGATCGTCACCTTTTGCAGGCAACTGACCGGTATAGATCCCCTTTGCTCCATTGACCTGATCAAGCTGGACTTGGCTGAACACTACAAATTCTCCGGGGATCTCCGCCGGCATACCGGTGACGATTCGCTGCTTATCCTCAAGTCGCTGGATGAGATCATCCCGACTGAGTAAAGTCAGGTCGCTCCAGATGGGGCCTCGGCGCACATAGGCTTGTCCAATTTTGAGTTGCTGGCTACGCTGCGTGTAACGGGCGGCGACGAGGACGACATCCAGCTTGCGGGAAGATTTGGGTAAGCGGTAACCTCGCAACGCAACCTCCGAATCCCGAGGTATCTTAAAGAGAGTCGGGGTGGGCGGACTTGAACCGCCGACCTCCGCGTCCCAAACGCGGCGCGCTTCCATCTGCGCTACACCCCGATTTCGCCGAAGTATAAATCCCGCCCTATACTTGGTCAAGGAGTACAAGCGATGACCTCACCGATACACTTTGAATTAGAGCAGGACCACATCGGCCTGCTCACGCTTGACCGCCCGCAAGTTCGCAATGCGCTGAACTGGGAGATGATGGAACGCTTTGCTCTCCTGATCGAGCAAATATCGAAAGACGCTCAGGTACATGTGCTTATTGTGACTGGTGCTGGGGGTGCATTCTGCGCTGGCGGCGACCTCATCGAATTGCACCAGTTCCAAAGTCATGCCGATGGGGAAAGATTGGCCGAACTGATGGGGGACGCTCTTACACAGCTATTCAATCTGTCTATCCCGGTTATCGCAGCGATTGAAGGTCCGGCTATTGGAGGCGGTGCTGAGATTGCAATGGTATGTGATCTGAAGGTGGCCGCGCAAAATGCGAGGATCGGTTTCCCGCAAATCAAGCTGGCCCTTACCCCGGCATGGGGTGGAGCAGGCCTCTTGGTGAAGCTGCTTGGCTACCCACGAGCCTTCAGGTTGCTGGCGACGGGCGAAACCCTCAGGCCCCAGGCTGCACTTGATCTTGGCCTCATCCATCACATCGTCCCCGATGGCCAAGCCCTCCAATCTGCCATAGCGCTCGGTCAGGATTTTCTTGGTCATAGCACCGCTGCTATGGCCTCCCTCAAGGAGATCCTGCGCGCTCACCAAAACCTACCTCTCTCGGAAGCAACGGCGCTCGAGCGAGACGTCTTTGCTTCGCTATGGGCCTCGGACGACCACATTATCAAAGCGGCCGATTTTGTAGCGCACAAAGATTAGCCATGAACCCCAAGGACCATGTACGCTTGTACCATGCGCAGTACAGCGCCTTCGTAGAGGATATTCCCTTTTGGTACGCCCTCGCACGGGAAAGTAGAGATCCCATCCTTGAGATGGGCTGTGGTACAGGCCGTCTCGTGCATGCCCTAGCTTACCGCGGATTCCGCGTCGTCGGTCTGGATCATGATGCGGCCATGATTGAGCATGCACAGGCACATCTTGATCCCTCTTTGCAGGAGAAGGTACATTGGATCAAGGGTGAACTCGCTTCATTTTCCTGGGACGGAAGAATCCGCTTGGCCATTGGGGCACTCAACACCTTCGCTTACCTCCATGACGAAGATTTCTGCTCGGCTATAAAGTCTGTCCATGCTGTCCTTGATGATCACGGCTTAATTGCACTCGATTTACCCCCCTTTGATGCGGATCCCCGATCTCCTGAGGAAGAGGATACGACGCTTGATCGTTTCCACGATTCGGCGTTGGGTAGCGTAATTGAATTGCGCGCACGGGTCAGGACACAAGACAATAGGAAAGTGGAGGTGACCTGGATCTATGACGAATCTTTCCCCGACGGCCGCGTGCACAGACATGAATGGGAGCAGACCTACTTCCAACGCACAGAGGAACATATCCGCAAGCTTATTCAAAGCTGTGGCTTGAAGATCCTATCCATTTATGGCGATTACGATCACAGCCACTTTCAAAGCAGCTCCAATCGGATGATCGTTGTGATAGAAAAATGAAAGGAGCTCGATCTTCGAGCTCCTTAAATTCATATCTCCGGTATTAGCCGCTGATCAGGCCAACTGGCGCAGCACTAACATCACTTTTCCTTGGACCTCGATGATCTCAGGATTTTCGATCATGATAGCTTCCATGTTGGGATTCGCCGGTTGCAGGCGGACCTGATTGCCTTCATGGTAGATGTATTTTAATGTCGTCTCCTCACGGTCTTTTAGCCAGACCGCGACCATATCACCGTTCGACCAATTCGGCTCGCGTTTCATGACAACAATATCGCCTTCGCTGACCATGGCGTCAACCATCGAATCCCCTTTAACCTCCAGAGCGAAGAGATCTTCGCCTGAAGTCACCAGGTCGCGGGTAATCTCAATGGCTTCATCAGCCCCGTAGATCGGTGAGTCAGTACCGGGTAGGGGTACCGGCTCACTGGCAAAAATCCGCCCAACCAGAGGGATCCGTACCACATCGCCGAGCGTTTCCGTGGCCTTCATTAACTTCTCGGTGAGGCGGATGCCCCGGGAGACGTTTTGATCTCGGTCGAGATAGCCTTCTTCCACCAGCCGATTCAGGTTGTAGTTAACAACCGAGGTCGACGATATATCCACCGCTTTACCAATCTGGCGGATTGACGGTGGGTAACCGTTCTTAACGGTGAAGTCCTGGATGTAATCGAGCATTCGACGCTGCCGTTCTGTAAGCGCTCGTTTTGCCATGATACCCTCCCACCCTCCACCGAGGTGCAGCCAGGCTTCGGGCACAAATTAATTCGCACACTTGTTCTGTATTCTATCGGAACATACGTTCTATGTCAAGCGCTGCCCGCTAGAGCCCCTGACTCAAACCTTTATGCCGGTTGGCCCTCCCTTCTGCCCAGTGTACAATCGCCCAGAGGCAGGTGATTATGGAGTTACTTAAGCAAAGGATCCTCTCGGAAGGTCAGAATCTCGGTGGCGGCATCCTTAAAGTGGATGGATTCGTTAACCACCAGGTCGACCCGGCTTTAATGGAAGCCTGCGGGCGAGAATTGGCCTCTCTCTTCGTTAACGTGAACGCCACAAAGGTATTAACAGCAGAAATTTCTGGGATCGCTCCCGCCCTGACAACAGCTCAACACCTGGGACTCCCGGTGGTCTATGCCCGTAAGTCCAAGCCCATCACCATGCCCGACCAGGTCTTCCTGACGCTAACACCCTCCCACACCAAAGGCCGCACTGTCGAACTGATCGTATCGCCAGAATATCTGGGGACAGGAGAGAAGATCCTGATCATCGATGATTTCCTGGCTTCAGGCCAGACCATCTTAGGCCTTGTACGGCTGGCGCAGGCTGCTGGGGCAACGATTGTTGGGGTAGGCGCTTTGATCGAAAAAAACTTCGAGGGCGGGCGTGAAGCACTTGCATACCTCGATGTTCCTGTGCACGCCCTCGCCGTCATCGCCTCGATGGAGAATGATCGCATTACTTTCGCAGAATAATGGATACGATCGCCATCCTCGACTTCGGTTCTCAATATAGTCAATTGATTGCCCGGCGCGTGCGCGAAGCACAAGTCTATTGTGAGTTGTTCCCCCACAACTCGCCGGCCGAGAAGGTGCTTGCCCTATCCCCGCGTGGTTTCATCTTATCCGGAGGACCCGCCTCGGTATATGAGCCCGGTGCCCCTCAAATTCCCGCATACGTCTTTGAAAGCGGCTTGCCCATGCTGGGGATCTGCTACGGAATGCAGGCTTTGACACACGGCCTGGGCGGGGTTGTTGCGCCCTCACCGCAGCGTGAGTATGGCCTGGCTCAGATTGAAGTGGTTGAGGGGCGCAAGCTATTGCCCGAGGGGGAATATCCAGTATGGATGTCGCATGGTGATCGAATCGAGAGGGTTCCAGAGGGTTTTCACATCCTCGCTCGGTCGGGCAACTCTCCCATCGCAGCGATGGGAGATCCTAAAACCAAGCGCTATGGCCTGCAATTTCATCCCGAGGTGGAGCATACACCCGTTGGCAAGGATATCTTGCGAGCCTATGTCCTGGAGATATGCGCAGCCAAAGCCTCCTGGAAGGCTGCATCCATTGTTGAGCAGGCGACCCAACAAGTACAAGATCAGGTCGGCGACCAGCGCGTCATTGCAGGTGTATCAGGAGGGGTTGATTCGACAGTGGCGGCCGCGCTCGTGCATCGAGCGATAGGGGATCAATTAGAGTGCATATTTGTCAATAATGGTCTGCTTCGAGCGGGGGAGTCCGAGGCTGTTGTCGGCGCATTTTCCAACAGCCTGGGAGCCAATCTCCATGCCCTGGATGCAACCGAAGTATTTCTCGATGCCCTGCAGGGTGTGACCGATCCCGAACAAAAGCGCAAGGTAATCGGAGAACGCTTTATCCGGGTATTTGAAGACCATGCTCGCTCGTTGGGAGATACACCTTACCTTGTTCAGGGGACGATCTATCCCGATGTGGTCGAATCGAGCGGTCCCGGCCGCCAGGTTGCAGCTCGCATTAAAACCCACCACAACGTTGGCGGCCTGCCCGATGATCTCAGCTTCGAACTTGTTGAACCCCTGCGTTACTTATTTAAGGATGAAGTTCGCGCGGTAGGACTTGAACTTGGCTTGCCGATGGAATTGATCTACCGCCAACCTTTCCCGGGTCCAGGCCTAGCGGTTCGCTGCCTGGGCGAGATCACGCTCGAACGTCTCAACCGGCTCCGCCAAGCCGATATGATCGTGCGTCAGGAGTTGGAAGGTGAGGGCTGGCTGGGACCGCCTACTCCACAGGATCAGGATTTAAGTAGGCGTGGCCTGGCCCAGGCATTTGCCGTCCTTTTACCGGTTCAATCCGTCGGGGTCATGGGGGATCAACGAACTTACGCCGAGACGCTTGTGATCCGGGCTGTGACGAGCGAGGATTACATGACCGCTGATTGGGCGCGGCTTCCACATGAGCTCCTGGCCCGAATGAGCACTCGCATCGTGAATGAAGTCCAAGGTATCAATCGTGTTGTGTACGATATCACCAGTAAGCCGCCGGCAACGATCGAATGGGAGTAAATAACTTTATAACCAACGAATCTAGATTAGGTCTTGGTCCTTAGATTATTAGGGGAAAATAGCGTGGGATCCTACCGCTCAAGAGAACGGCATACTTCTCAATCGGAGTCGCGAAAATACATCTTCTTCCGAAGACTAGCAAACTAACTAATTCACCAGCACTCGGATCAGCAACCACCCCTCGATCGATAGCACAATTAGAAACCCAACCAACAGGCCTACACGAAGCGGCCATTCAACATTAATAGGGCTGGCCACTTCCTGCTCTGCATGATGCCCTTCGACGAATGTTTGCTGTGGCTCAGGGAGGTACATGATTCCACCCTTCTCGTAAAACCATCATAGGGCAATCTTGTATGCATGTGGTGGGTTTGTAAGGCGCTTGATAAGTCATCGACGATGACAAGTTCTGCGTGCTACAATGTCGCCATGAATCGGCTTAAGCCGTTCGCCCTATTCATCTTCTTCTTGGTTCTCTTCTGGCGGTTCACCAGCGTAGCCGCACAAGAGGCAGTCAATCTCAGATTGTCGGATCCGATCATTGATGCGTTCCCCCAGGTAAAGGTAATTCTCCAAGCTCGTGATGCGTCAGGACGGCTCATGAATAACCTTCCAATAAGCGCATTTTCGATCCTGGAGGATAACCAGCCCGCAGCCGATTTAGCGATAGAACAAATCGAGCTTGGAACCCGGCTAATCTATGCGCTTAATACTTCGCCAGCGTTGCGACTCCGGGATACTCTTGGTCGTTCTCGCTTTGAGCTTGTGCGTGCAGCTCTGCTTGAATGGTATGCGCTCCCCGAACATGCTCTACTTGGCGTGGATGAATACCATCTCGTCACTGCCGAGGGTATTCAGCTTGAAAACGCAAGATCCAGTGCTGATATCGCCTCGATTCTAGCCAGCCTTGAACCCACATTTGAAATTGAGGGCAACTATGAACTTCTGTTTCGAGCATTGGATATTACCAATCAGCCAACCCCAAGCGCCGGAATGTCCTCGAACATTCTGTTCATTACGCCCCTGTTGCGCCCATCGCTGGAGATCCCCCTGGAAAATATTATTGCTCGGGCTAACGCTACACAGACCGCGATCTACCCGATCCTCATTGGCCCACCTGATATTCTCGATCAACCAGAATTTGAAAGCTTCGAACAGCTTGCAAACGAAACGGGTGGATCAGTCACGTACTTTGATCCAGAAGAGGGTTTGCTGACTCTGGCTCAGGAAATAGTCTCGCAGCGTAGGCATTATCAACTAACTTACCGATCCCTGGCGACGACCTCTGGATCCCATGACATTCGTGTAAGGGTGAGCTCTAATCAACTTGAAGCCGAATCGCAACCGCGCAGCTTCGTCCTAGAGTTACTCGACCCCCAGTTAACCCTTCTAAACCTCCCGGCAGAAATCCTGCGCAAATCCGATGATCCTAGTATACCGATGGAAGATATCCCTCCTTCTTCCCTGGATATTGAATTTGCGGTTCAATTTCCTGACGGCTATCCGAGAGCCATCGTTCAATCACAGTTACTAGTCGATGGGGAAATCTTCGACCAAAAGTTAGAGCCGCCATTTTCACCCCTCGTCTGGGATTTGGAAGATGAACTCAGCGATAGGTCCGCGGCGATTCAAGTGGTTGTCTTGGATTCACTCGGATTGAAATCGACTTCACTTTCGTCCGAGATTAACTTGCGTGTGGAGCTTCCACCGCGCGGTATAGCTGCCGTACGTCCAGCGTTGAGCTCATTCCTCATCGCACTCGGGGTGTTGCTTGGTGGGGTAGCGCTTGCCGTGTTGCTCCTTTCTCTTGGTCGCCAACCAGCCACGATTTCACCAAGTGCACGGGTTCAACCCGCTCGCCAGATCACCCCAGTCTCCAGATTGCGCCAAGAATTGCCGGATGAACCCATTGAAGCCTACTTGCACCCGCTCGATGGTGACCGGGACAGTCCCGGAACCATATATCTTACCGGCATAGAAATCAGTATCGGGCGTGATCCGACCTTTGCTGCTGTCCCCATCGACGATCTTTCGGTAGAGGGCTTACATGCGCGCATCATCCGTCAGGTGGATGGCAGCTACATCCTTCGAGATCAGGGCTCAGCGGCTGGCACGTGGATACAATATCAGCCGATTGCGGATGCTGGACAAAAGCTATCACATGGTGATATTGTCCACTTTGGAAGGAGCGGGTATCGGTTTGCTTTGGTTGATCCCCCTCCTGAGAAGGAGATCCGCATCACGCCCACGCGAAAGTCCAATGGGCTGGCCGAGGAAACCGAAACGTGATCCCATACAAGAAGCCCCTGCTCGCCTCCGCTACCTCAACACATCCGGGCAAACGGCGTCCCAAGAACGAGGATCGCTATCACGTCGGTACCTATTTGAACGAGCCAGACAATACCGTGGTCACCTTAGCAATTGTGGCGGATGGTATCGGCGGGCATCAAGCAGGTGAAGTCGCTGCCCAACTCACGATTGACACACTCGTACAACGCCTGCTCGCCTACCAGGGCGGGGATCCCTTGCCGGAGATTCAAAGCGCGATTATCGAGGCGGGGCGGGTCGTCTCCGCCGCAGCCCATGCCCAGGAGGAGCGTTCCGGCATGGGATCAACGGTCGCTCTGGCGATGGTAATTGGATCGCGGCTCTATACCGCCCATGTTGGCGATAGCCGCATTTACATGTTGCGGGCTGGCCGCCTACAGCAAATCTCGATCGATCATACCTGGGTGCAAGAGGCGATCGAATACGACATCATCGGACCAGACGAAGCGCGCGGCCATCCCCATGCTCATATTTTGCGCCGGCACATTGGTGGGGACCAGCTCCCCGAACCGGACACGCGCATGCGCCTGAAGGATGGCGACAGCGATAAACAAGGATTGGCCAATCAAGGCACGATCCTGCGCAAGGATGACCGCCTGCTTTTATGCTCTGATGGTTTGACAGACCTTGTAGAGGACATCGAAATATATCGCGGCTTGACAGCTTTTGAGCCTGAAGAGGGCGTTAAGCACTTAACCCAGCTTGCGCTCGCGAGGGGTGGGGACGACAACATTACAATCATCATCCTGGCGGCACCCAGCGCGCGGCCAATAAAACTACGCAGGCAACGCCGGCGTCGCATCCTGAACACTCTCGTCGCCATCCTGGTCATGATTTCTATCATCGTGATCGGTGCGTTCGGGACGTTCTGGTTTGGCTTATGGCCCTGGCTATAAGCTCTGCTTGCGATCGATCCGATCACCTTCGCCCTACGATCCAAACCCCCACGAGTATCGCACTGCCACCAATTATGATCCCCACTGTCAGTGCTTCGCCGAGGAAGAACCAGGCCACTGCCTGTGTCACCAATGGTTCAAAGTATAGCAGCGCGCTGGTCTCAGTTGCCTCGAGCCTTGTGAGCGCAGCATACCAGAAGATATAGGCCAACCCAGAGCATGCGATGCCGAGGAACAGTAACGCGCCCAATACGGCGGGCGTGGCTGCTTGCACAGACCTGAGGGGCTCTTCCCCCATCACCCATGGCAACATGATGATCCATCCCATGAGCATCAGTTTAAGCATAGCCTGGATCATTTGAGGGAAGGATAATTTTGAATCGGTCTCGGCCGGGGAAGCAGATGTTGCATCTCTGAAAAGCCAGCGCTTGCTCACAACTGTAAAAACGGCCCAATTGACGGCGCTCAGCAGAATGTATGCATTTCCCAGTTGATCTGGCAATCGCCTGATGAATCCCAGCACCCGTCCATCACTGATGACCAGGATCACCCCTAGAGTGGCGATACCGATGCCAATAATGCGCAATAGTGTTAGACGTTCACCAAGAATACGCCACCCCAACAATGCGACAAAGATGGGGATCGTGGCGATAATCCAGCCTGTGTCTGTTGTCGAAGTCGTTTGAAGACCTTGCGCCTGGATCCATTGATGGAATGCTACACCCAGGAATCCGAGGATGAGTAAATGAGACCAGCGCGTCGGTAGCTTTTGGCGCAGGCTTTTTGACGCAAGCGCCACGACAGCGAGCACCAGCATACCGATCGTTGTTCTCATGAAGACCAGCGTGGCCGGCGCAAGTTGGCGAAGTGCTACCTTCGTGGCTGCGAACGAGGCACCCCAGAATGTGACGGCAATAAGGGCTAAAGTATAAAGCAGGGCTCGCACCCTGGTCTGGTTAGGAGTTTGCAGGCTCAAGGCTCAATCGTAAGGCGACATACAAAACGGTCTGAACCACCCAGGCGATATTTATACGCTTCGTCTCCCCGCATGAAGTCGATCCCCTCCAATCCTGCCTCGATGGCCCATTGAATCAGATACCCCATTAAGACCCAACCTGGGGATAAGGCTAAATGATCGGGGTTGAAGGCCGAGTTGTATACCCATGCCCGGTTTTGGGCAACAAAGTACAGATATCCAAAGACGGGTTCTCCACTGACTTCCAGGAAAGCCAGATGCAACCAGCCTGCCTCACTTCCCACAACTGCGAGAGTTCGGAAGTGTTCTTTCATTGCATCTGTCAAGAAGGATCGCTTGGCCGCATCATTGCCCATCAGATCGAGAAAGATCTCCATGTTGGAATTTATGTCTTTGGGTTGATTTTCTACGCGCCAGGAAACACGGGCAGGATATTCCGCGGCTCGGCGCATTTTTCGCTTGAACTCGCGTCTTTGCTTGCTCTCAAGCTTCTCAAAGTAGGCTTCCTGACTCGAGGGCAGCATGAGCAAAGGCGCTGGCTCCATGCGCTGCTGCGAGAATCCCCACCCTTTTGCGCTTACAGATTGCTCGATCAGCGGAATGGAAGGGGATTCTTCCAATAGATTATCCAGGATTAGACGTCGCGTGCCAAAAGGTTCCTTTTCAAACAATTCGAAGAGCAGCGTTTCGACGAACTCTGAAGCGTGCTCTGCCTCCATAATAAAATCAAGATAGTCACTGATCTCAAGGCTGCCAATCAAGCGCAGTTCACCTCGATCGGGATACGGGAGGAATAAGGGGGCTATCCCGACCAAACGATTTGAACGATCATAACCAGCGAATATCCAAGGATCCCCCTGACTCCATTCTCCCCCACCCAGGGTGGACCACCATACTTGGTTGTAGTGCAAATATTGAAAGGGTGTGTGGGCGATAGACCGAGCAAGCAAATCAGCCCAATCTTGTTCCATGGAATTAAGCTCGTCAATGCTCGTGATAATCCTGGTAATCATCCCTGGCTCCGAGGGCCTCGGCAGGTGGATTGTACCAGTCACGGTAGCATTCTTGCATCTCTCCATTGCGACCCTGTTTGCGGGGCTGTACAATAGCCACCATGTCCCAGAGTTACGAAGCCGATGTCGCCCTGATGCATATTGTTGGGGGGGCAGCACGGATCACGCCACCACCAGGCACCTTGGCCCAAACTGCGCCTCGGCGCTCCGCGCGTGGGCGAGCGGATGATTACTTATTATTGACGCTGCGCCTGAGCTCCCCTAGACCTGTTACGCCAGGACATCTTGACCATTTAGCCAAGCTCGCCGCAAATGCATTCTATGGCGCACCGGGCACGGTCACCTCCGCACTACGGGAAGCTGCCGCCATCGTCAATGATCACCTGATCGATTCAAATCAGGGCGATAGTGAGCCTACAAACCTGCATGGGAGTCTTCTCTCAGCAATCCTGCGTGGGGGTGATCTATACATTGGCCAAAGCGGGGTCGGCCAGGCAATCTTGATCAGGCCAGGCCAGGTTGTCCGCTTCCAATCCGAGGAGGCGGCTCAACGCCCGTTGGGAATAAGCCTCGCTCCCTTTGTTCGCTACCACCACATTGAAGCGCTTCCCGGTGACCTGCTAGTTCTCAGCAGCGTCTCACCCGAGCTTTGGTCTGATTCGACTCTTTCCGGTCTGGCCACACTGGAACTCGATCAAGCGATCGACCGCCTGGTTGCTGCCAGCAACCAGGATCTGACCGGATTGCTGGCACGTATCGTCCGGCAGGGCGAGGCCGGCCTGCAACCATCATTCTCTGAGTTCGACGCAGAAATCAAACAAGAAGGGGAATCGACCCAAGCCTCTATCGGCCGGGGGACGATCCCGCGCATGACGGCGACGAGACGGCGACGGGGAATAAGTCTGGGGTTGCTGTCAAAACGAGTACAGGCACAAGCCGCGGCAGTCTTTGCTCGGGTCATGGCCCTGCTATCGGAAGTGCTCACCCGACTCGCTCCCGGATTAGCCGAACCCCTTCATCCGGATGCACTCTCTCGCCGCATCTTGGCAACCACAGCAATTGCTGTCCCGATCGTGGTTGTGGGCATCGCTGCGCTACTCTACTTCGGAAAAGGACGCTCCGAGCAGTTTCAACTCAATCTAAACCAAGCCATGGCTTCCGTGGCAGCGGCACAACTAAAGGAATCGCCAGAAGAAGCAAGGCTGGAGTGGGAAAAAGCCATGCAGTTTCTGGAGCTGGCTGATCGATACGGGGATAGCGATCAATATCGCATGCTAAGAGATGAAGTCCAGGAAGTACTGGATCAACTCAATCTGATCGCTCGCTTGAACTTTCGCCCACTCGTCTCCGGCGGATTTGGCTCCGATGCCGACATCACGAGTCTGGCCGCTTCAGCGACAGATATTTACCTCCTCGACAGCGCCAACAAAATTATCCGACATGCCTGGGGGACGCCCGAACGTGGCTTTGACATTGATTCAACCTTCCAATGCTGGGATTCAAAGAACACCTATGAAGCGCTTAGCTCACCGATCGATATCGTGCTCCAACGTGCGCCGGGCGCCCTGGGTGAAGAAGGCGTGGTGGCCATCGATGAGGATGGCACCTTGCTCTATTGTGCACCCGAGCGCCAACCCGCATTGGCACAGCTCACACCTCCCGATCTGGGTTGGGGTCGAATTCAAGCGATTGACGTTCACGGGGATGAACTCTTTGTGCTTGACCCCGTCGTCAATGCCGTCTGGATCTATGAAGCCTCGGGGGGATTCTTCAGTGGGACGCCCGAGCTGTATTTTGTGGAGGAGGTTCGCGATTTAAAGAGCGCCATCGATCTGGCGCTGGCCCAGGATGAATTGGTTATCCTCTACGCCGATGGACGCATCGACCGCTGTCGCCGCTTCCGCGAATCGACGGAAGATGGTGGTCGCCCCTTCCGGGTTGAATGTGATGTCGAACCGTTCTTCCAGGATGACCGTCCCGACCGGACCAGCTCACAGCAAATCCCTGGTGCCGTCCCGGTTGAGATGGCCTACTCTGCTCCACCCGAACCATCACTCTATTTTCTTGATCTTCTCTCCAATAGTGTCTTCCACTACAGCATGCGGCTGGTCTACCAGGGGCAGTACGTTCCCATCGAGCCGTTTGAGGGGGAGATTAGCGCCATGACGCTCGGCCCCCCCAACGACCTATATGTCGCTGTGGGTTCGCAGGTTTACCATACCTCACCACGATAAGACGAACGAGTTCTTTGACAAACCTGCTCTGCGCAGACTAGAATCAATTAAGGTTGTTTTTGAGAGGAGTCCAATTTGAGCCGCTGGCCCGGCAAGTACGTCATCGGTCTGACTGGCAATATTGCCACGGGCAAGAGCGTCGTGCGCAAGATGCTTGAGCATCTCGGTGCGTACGGCATCGATGCCGATGCGCTTGCTCATCGGGCGATGGCCCAGGGTGCTCCCGGCCACCCACTGATCTTGAAGACATTCGGGGATTGGATCCTCGACACCGAAGGACAGATCGACCGCGGAAAACTTGCCAAGATCGCTTTCTCAGATCCCAATGCGCTCGACAAACTTGAAGCTATCGTCCATCCCCTTGTGGCGCATGCTGTCGATTTATTAATTCGACGCTCCAAACAGAGCGTGGTCGTGATCGAAGCGATCAAGCTGCTCGAATCGGATCTTGCCGCCGGTTGCGATACCATCTGGGTGGTTGATGCGCCCGGGGAACTCCAGATTGCCCGGTTGATGCACAAACGCAAGATGTCGGAGGCTTCCGCCCGGCAGCGCATCGCCGCGCAAGCACCACAAGCTCTCAAGCTGCGCGCCGCTAAAGTCGTCATACGCAACAATGGCTCGTTTGAGAACACCTGGGACCAGGTCCAGGATGCATGGCAAGACCTACCCAAGCCAGAAGAACCCTTGCTGCCCGAGCCTCCGGTTACCAGGCCCGGCGAGCTGGTCGTGCGCCGGGGTCGACCGCAGGATGCCGATGACATCGCCCGCTTCATCACCCAGGTAACGCAGGGCAAGAAGCGCATGACCCGCCAAGATGTCATGGCGGCTTTCGGCGAGAAAGCCTACTTGCTCATTCTGCGCAACAGCGAGATCGCTGGCTTAGCCGGGTGGCAAGTTGAAAACCTGGTGACGCGCATCGATGAGATGTACTTTGAAAGCGGTCTTGCATTAGATGAAGCCATCCCGGCTTTGATGGATGAGGTTGAGACTGCTTCGACCGAGCTTCAAAGTGAAGCCTCCTTACTCTTCTTGCCGCCATACCTGGCTCAGCATGTTGGTGCATGGCGCTCGGTCGGCTACAAGCCGCAGACCGTGCAGGCGTTGGGCGTGAGGGCCTGGCAGGAGGCTGCCCTCGAATCGATGCCGCGCGGCGCCTCGCTCTGGTTCAAGCAGCTGCGTGAGGATCGCGTCCTCAGACCGCTATAAGCACCCCCCTTTGTGTTCAATTTAGCAGCAATCAATCCGTTAAATTTGAACCACAACTAAAGTTTTGTGTATGGACACCCTGGATCTATGTTGGGATGGGGAAACCCGCGCTTACGCCAAGTTGCCCTTCCAGGCCCCGTAGGAACAAAGCAATCCCACTTTGGCATTTATCTTTCGAACCAGAATAAATGATCCATCTATTCGTTTAGCTCGTGTTTCGATCCCCGAAATCCACAGGTTACTCCTACCAAGAAGGGTCCTGCCAGAGAAGTTGGAATAGATCGACAGAAAACTGCTGGGCTTAAGGCAAAAGCTTAAACTGGATGCAGCCATAGAAGTGAACAATGTCGATCGCTCAGGAATCAAAAAGACCCGCTGCTGCGGGCCTCATTCACACTTACCACCAAATCCTGAACGAATCCCGTGTGGTCGTGATCACCGTTCCGGAAGAGACAAAAAATTCCAGGTCAATCTGGGCGCCGACGGGCTGGTTCTCATAAGATAGTTCTAGCCGGCTGATGCCAGCTTCGTTGGTGGGCGCCATCAGCAGAGTGCGGGTTTCATCGGGGAAATGCGCCACAAGAGTGACAGCCGCCGAGGGGACGGGAAGGAAGTTTTGATCACGAACCACGATGTAGACCAACTGCGTATCGCTCGTTTCGGCGATCGGCTTTGCCACGGCTGCCTTCGGGTACAGGTTGATCACCTCGTACAACATAGCGTTGCTCGGTGTTTTAGGCCGAAGGAGATCCCGATCGTATTCCATCACATCGAAATGTACCCGCCCGAGGGGCGCGACTTGCACCTGATAATCCGGAGGATTCTCAGGATACCAATCCAGGCGGAAACCCTGAAAGTATTGCACTAGACGGTCATTTTCAATGGAGAAATCGGAAACAGGGTAACCAAACAACTGTGGACCCCCTTGCTGGCGATAAAAATCTAGGAACATGAAGCAAACGTTGTGCCCGGTTAATGGGTAAAACTCGCAATCGGCGTTCGGGCCAACCGCCAGCGGATCGGAAAGATCCAGCGCCCGATCGCCTACAAATAGGACTCCCAGTTCCTTCAACCGCACTTCCATGGTTTGAGATTCGGGGCTGGGGAAGAGTTCCAAGCGGGCGTTTTGCGTGTATTGAATAATGAGCCCAGACCAGGTGTCAATAAAGGCATCCGTGATGGGATATCCCAGGATCTTCAGTCCACCATGCTCATCAAAATAATGGACAAACTCTGGGTCAAGGGTGTGACCCGTTTCAGAGTAGTAGCGGCCAGATATACCCTGGGCTAAGACTGGCAGGGTAATACCCAGCAGCAAAATCAAGACAACCAACAAGGGTAGGACGCGGCGAATCCTAATAGAGGAACTCCCTCTTACGGCTATGCGAACTGGTTTCAAGCATAGATAGATGCCAAACTTAGCACAACAGGACCCGGGTACTAGATTACCTTTCCTCCCCTAAGCGGATCCTTAGGTACGAGTCATAGCGTTCGGGCGCGATCTCACCCTGTTCAACCGCTGCGAGGATGGCACAATCGGGTTCATGCATGTGTGTACAATCGCTAAAGGCACACTCTGAGACCAAATCACGCATCTCGGGGAAGTAGGCATCAACTTCATCTGGCTCGATATCCCAGATACCAAAAGCTTTAACACCGGGTGTATCGGCGACATAACCACTGATCTCTAAAGGGATGAGCTCAGGAACGACAGTGGTGTGCTTCCCTTTTCCGCTCCAATCAGAGACCGACTTGGTGCGTAAGCCCAAACCAGGTTGAATCGCATTCAATAAACTGGATTTACCAACGCCCGAAGGTCCTGCCAGCACAGTCAACTTACCTTGCAGCACTTTGGCTAGCTTGCGAATCCCTTTCCCTTTTGTCGCTGAAGTATAGATGACAACATAGCCCAGGTCTTCGTAGAGTCCAAATTCGGCTTTCGCTGAGCGAAGGACGACCAGATCAATTTTATTTGCGCAGATGATGGCTGGAATTTCTTCGCGCTCGGCAATGACCAAAAAGCGGTCAAGCATGCGGAAGTTGGGATCGGGTTCGGCGCAGGAGAATACGAAGACGGCTTGATCCGGATTAGCTACGAGGACTTGCTCAATATCGGGTCGACCAGGCGCCGGGCGGGAGAGAACTCGGACGCGCGGCTCGATCTCTTCTATTGCACCTTTTCCATCCTCAAGCAAACGCAAACGAACCCGGTCTCCCAGCGCGGCTGCATCACTTTCCATTCGGCCTTGTGTCAAGCGCCCGCGTAATTTCGCTGAGATAACTTGATCCCCGATATCCACGTCAAAGATACCTGATTGCGCCTTGATGATCAAACCGGAATGAACACTGGATTCTGACATTTTAAGGAGTCTCTGTCTCCTCCGCCTCTTCGTCCTCAGGTTCGGGGGTGCGCTCGACCCAAAGCCTGGCTTCCCAGGGGAATAACTGCAGTGGCCGGCCTTTAAAGTAGGTTTCAACAATACGGCGGAAAATGGGGGCACCCCAATCTGAGCCTTCACCCTGGTTTTCAATGATAACCGCGATGGCGATATCGGGTAGGTCGTCGCGCTCCTCGAAGGTGTAGCCAGCAAACCAGGCATGCGATTCGGTAAACTCGCCCGTTGTTGCCGTACCCGTTTTGCCAGCAACATTGATGTTCAAACCAAGAAATCGACGGTAGGCGGTTGCATACGATTTTTCAACAACATTAATCATGCCCTGCTGGATCGCGGCCAGCGTATCCTCCGCGATGGGCAGCTGCCCCTGAATGATCGGTTCAAATGTTTGGATAACTTCTCCCTCGGCGTTCTCAATCGAACCGATTAACTGTGGCTGTAGCAGGTTGCCACCATTACCCAAGGCTGCATACATCCGTGCAATTTGTAGCGGGGTAACTTCAAGGAAGCTTTGCCCAATGGCCAGCTGGACCGGATCACGGAAATTCCACTCCTCTCCCAGGCGAGTCAATTTCGTCTCTGGATCCGGCACTGTCCCGGCTTCATCGCCAATCTCGATGCCGGTATTCTGACCCAACCCAAAACCTTTGGCCATATCCGATATGGCCGAAGGTAGGCCTTCATTAAATAAACCCAAACCGATGTGATAAAACCACGGGTTACAGGAGTATTCGAGACCCTGTTGTAGGGTGATTTCGCCGGCTGCCGGTCTTTCCTTCTCTAAGCGCCAATCGTACAGCTCTAACCCAGGCACTTCCGTCCAGATCAGTCTACAGTTATAAATCGTGTCAGGACTGTATTTGCCGCTCTCTATTGCGGCGGCCATGGTGATGACCTTGAAGACAGACCCGGGTGGGTACAGCCCCTGGATGGCCCGGTTCACATACGGTTGGTTGGCCGCATTCAGACTTTGAAAAGCACCATTAGGTCCGTTGGGGTTTTGAAAATCGAACAAATTTGGGTCAAACCCGGGCGAGGAGGCCATCGCCAGTACAGCACCAGTATCCCGCTCCAACACGACGATTGCACCGGTGTAGTTGGCGATCGATAACTGCGCCACCTGCTGTAAGTCTCGATCGAGGGTGGTGTAGATCGCGTAGGGAGGTTGCGTTTCACGCGAAGCCAGAACTTGTACTGCCTGTCCGCTCGAGTCGGTCAGGTAAAGAGTCCCACCGGGAACCCCGCGCAGTTCATCCTCAAAGGCTCGCTCGATCCCAATGCGCCCGACAAATTCGTCCCCCTGGTAGCCCCGTGCAAGATAATCGTTAAGCTCCGCTTCCTGGATCTGGCTAACATAACCGACGACATGCGGTGCGGCGCCACCACCAAAGGGGGTAAGACCCGAGCCCTGATAGTAACGCGTACTGTACCAGCTCACCTGCACACCACCCAGGGAGCCCAGCAAACCCCCCACCGTAAAATAATCATCGTAGGGGACAACCCCTAGAGGCGTGAAGAAATCCGTATTGCGGAAGCCGTCATAGCGCTCGAGGATGGGATCGACAATCGCCAGATCGAACAGCCGCCGCAAAGTGGAAAGCATTGTTTCCTCAGCTTCTTCGTCTCCAATCTGGTTGGGAACAATCCACAATGCGGCCGCATTGGGTTGATCAGCTGTCGCCTCCGCCGCAAAGGCTCGATTGTTGCGATCGTAGATATTGGCGCGCGTGGGGGTCACAGGGGCCAGGCTCAATCCATTACCACCCTCAAGTTCAGGTAGGATAACGGCGTCGGTCCACGCAATGCGCCACGGTTCACCCGCTTCTCTCGTCAGTTCCATTCTGTTCTCGCGAATAATGTCCCCGACTGCCGCGCTAGAGAGTATCACTCGGAATCGAACTTCGGCTCGCTGCGGGCTCATGATCAGCGATGAAACCACCTGGTAGTCGAGTGCTGTAATTGCGGCAGAGCGCATAATATCGCCGTAGCGCTCCGTGAAGGCCTCCAGGCTGACGTCATCCTGCGTAAGGCTGCTGAGCGATTGATACATGGCGACATAATCACCGCTCACCCAAGCATCCAGAAAGCGGCGAGCCGTGTCATCTGGGTTTGGAGCGGCCTCGGTCGTCTCAGCAGGATTGGGCAGCTCTGAAGGCGTATCCTCGAGCCCCCCATTCAGCCCACCACAGGCTCCCATCAAGAGCGAAATGACAACAAGCGCTAATAAGATTCTATTCAAAGTTCACTCCCCAAGATAATTGGGTAAATCGTACAATCATATCCCGTAAATTGCATGCATGCACCCGGTACATCATTAGGCGGTTCAAAACCAAGCTGCCGCATCGCTCGTACAAGATGACATAAGGGCAACCCCATCACATTGGCATAACAATCAGAGAAATGCTCTAGATCAACGGGGTGGAAGCCTGGATCTTGAATACCGTACGCACCCGCCTTATCCAGTGGAGCACCACTTTGCACGTAGGCTTGCAACTCATCTTCTGCATAGTCGCGCATGGGAACCCGTGATTCACAAATTTGAGTAGCTTTACCTTTGTCCTCAATTTCAATGGCAATCGCCGTGATCACGTCATGGGCTGCTGCACGCAAGCCACGAAGCATATCCACCGCCTCAGAAGGTCCAGATGGTTTTCCTAAAATATCGCCAGCATGGATCACCAATGTGTCCGCGGCAAGGATTGCAGAAATGTCAGGACAAACATCCTTAGCTGCATTCGCTTTCGATACAGCCAAACGCTTGGCGAGTTTTTCCGGTTCCTCGCCCGGCTGTGGTAATTCCGGGATTTCGGAAGAACAAACGGAGAAACGCCACCCCGTGAGTGCAAGCAATTCCTGTCGACGGGGGGACGCGGAAGCAAGTATGATCTCGAGGTCAATAGGCAGAAAGGGCATGAGCGTTACGAGAGGCGCACATTAATGACCATGCGCGCCATGGTCATGAACATGACCATGCTCAAGTTCTTCGCTTGTCGCCTCGCGAACATCTACAACCGTGATATCGAAGGCTAATTCCTTGCCAGCAAGCGGATGGTTCAGATCCACGTGAATCTGCTCCTCTGCCAGCTCTGTAATGCAGGCAAGATGGGTCTCTCCATTCTCTTCGCGCATCTCAAATACCGTACCAAGTTCCAGAGGAATCGAATCGGGGAAATCTTCCCGCGGTACCCACACAAAGGCTTCCTGATCAACCTCGCCATAGGCCTCAGCGGCGCCCACCTTCACTTGCTTGGAATCGCCCACCTTCATACCATGCAGCTCTTTCTCCAAGCCCGGAATGATCTGACCCAAGCCCTGGATAAAAGTGATTACCTCACCCTCGATATTCTCACTGGAATCGATCAGTTCACCATCAACCCTCAGTTCGTAAGACATACTCACGACGATATTATTTGTTACCAATCCCTCTTCACTCATTTATAGCTCCTAACCGCTGATACCGTAGAAGACCTACAGTCGGCGGATTCTAACATAGCTGTTGCCGTGCTCTCCCAGGACAAACCCCCTCAACAAGGTTCCGACCACACCACAGCGAATGGTAGAATGGCCGGTAATGGATCTATTCGACCACGCCATGCAGGAGAAAATTGCGCGTGAGGCACCCTTAGCCGCGCGCATGCGACCGCGCACTCTGAACGAATTTCAAGGTCAGGATGAGATTGTCGGCGAAGGTCGGCTGCTCCGACGTGCGATTGAGGCTGACCGGCTATTCGCCTCGATCATCTTCTGGGGACCTCCCGGTACGGGAAAGACAACCCTAGCGATGATTATCGCCAACACTACACAATCACACTTCGACACCATTTCAGCCGTCCTGGCAGGTAAACCTGAACTGCGCGAGCTTATTCGGCAGGCGCGCGAACGTCGCAAACTCTATGGTACGAGGACCATCCTGTTTGTTGATGAAGTCCACCGCTGGAACAAAGCCCAGCAAGATGCCCTGCTTCCGCTGGTTGAGGATGGAACCATCACCTTTATCGGCGCAACCACTGAAAATCCATACTTTGAAGTGATCGGTGCTTTGGTCTCCCGTTCGCGTATTTTCCAATTACGCTCACTCACGGATGAGGCCGTGCAACAGATACTCTACAACGCGCTTGCAGATAAGGAACGCGGCTATGGCAACCGTAAGGTTGAGCTCGAAGCGGATGCGCTTGAACATATTGTCCGAGTAGCTGGTGGTGATGCCCGCAACGCGCTTAACGCCCTTGAGCTAGCCGTTGAAACGACGCCAGCGGATGACTCGAGTGAAGTCCGCATCACCCTCCCGGTCGCGCAGGAATCAATCCAACGCCGGGCCGTGCTCTACGATAAGGATGGCGATGCCCATTACGATACAATTTCGGCCTTCATCAAGTCCATACGCGGCTCCGATCCCGATGCGGCGCTATATTGGTTGGCCAAAATGCTATACGCTGGCGAAGATCCCCGCTTCGTCCTGCGTCGTCTCTTGATCCTGGCTTCTGAGGATATTGGGCTGGCAGATCCAATGGGTCTAGTCATCGCCGCCTCTGCGATGCAATCCTACGAGTTTATTGGTCTCCCCGAAGGCGTCTATCCGATCGTTGAAGCCACGCTGTACCTGGCAACTGCACCAAAGTCGAATTCAGCCACATCGTATTTCAAAGCTTACGACCTCCTCGAACAGCACGGGGTTGTTGAAGTCCCAAAGCATCTCCAGGATGGGAACCGCGATGCCAAAGCTCTTGGCCATGGTGAAGGTTATCAGTATCCGCATAGTCACCCTGAACATCATATCGGGCAGGGCTACCTCCCTGAAGAGCTATGGGGAACATATTTCTACAGACCAAGCGATCAGGGTTATGAAGAGACCGTACAGGATCGACTCGATCGCTGGCGCCAAGCCCAACGCGCCGCACTTGACATTGAAGAATTCACCGAGCTCCCTGAATTGAGCGAGTCTGAGGTCGAGAAGATTAAACGCCGACAGAGTCTGCGGCGAACAGAACTGGACTAGGAGCCAGTATGACGGTTTTCTATCTCATTCGACATGGCCACAATGAGTATGTTGGCAAAGGCAAACTTGCTGGCAGGTTAAAAGGTATCCACCTAAGTCAGCTAGGCACGTCCCAGGCGCAAGCGCTAGCACAAAACCTAGCAACTGTTAAGTTTGCAGCCATCTATGCCAGCCCTCTCGATCGAACCATGGAAACTGCCAAGCCCATCGCAGAAAGCCAGGGCTTAGAGGTAATCCCCCGGGAGGGATTACTCGAAATCGGCTATGGCAGATGGCAGGGTCAATCACTGAAAAGTTTACGGCGTCGAAAGCTGTGGCCCATCATCCAGTTGGCACCTTCACTGGCTCGCTTTCCTGATGGCGAGTCGTTCACACAGGCACAGGCTCGCATCGTGGCTGAGCTCGAGGATCTCCGATCGATTCACCCTTCTCCAAAGGCGAAAGTAGCCTGTGTTTTCCATTCCGATCCAATCAATGTAGCCCTGGCCTATTTTGCCGGAATCCCGCTAGATCTCTTTCAGCGCCTCATAATCGAGCCAGCTTCTGTCAGCATCCTGATGGTCACAGACCAGAATGTTCGCATTGTCCGTATGAACGATACTGCGGCAACAGATCCCACCGATTCAGGGTGATATACTCTTTATCATCCCAAGAGAAATGAGTTCGTGCGAGATCATTAGTCATGGCGTCCATCACGTATGAGGTCAAGCCTGCAGAACATATGACAACCGGTGCAATTGGTCCGCCGGGGAAGCGTGTCTTCTATATTCAGGGTCATGGCATTGACCAATCGATCACTTTGATTGTAGAGAAGCAGCAAATCCAATCGCTGGCGATCGGTCTTGAGCAGTTTCTCAATGAATTGCATGAACGACATCCTGATCTTCCCGTTGCAGATCCAGAATTTATTGAAGGTGAAATGGTGCTGCAAGAACCTGTGGACCCTCTTTTCCGTGTTGGCCATATGGGTTTGGGATATGATGAAGAAGAGGATTTGCTTGTACTTGTCGCCCGAGAAATTCAACCACCGGATGCTGACCCTGAGGATGCCGCCGTGGTTCGCTTCTGGTGCAGTCGCTCGCAACTGCGCCGTATGTGCCATTTAGGCCTGGAGATTGCTGGGCGCGGGCGTCCGATCTGCGGCAACTGCGGTCAACCGATAGACGCTGAAGGCCATTTTTGCCCAAAACGAAACGGTCACAAGCACTAGGTGAGCAAAGGCTATTTGCTCATCGTTGTATCAAACCCTCTGTTAGCTGGCAAAATTCATGAAACAAGAACAAAACAGCCGCTGGCTGCAGCCTGACGTACTCTCAAGCATCCATGAACTCCTCTCGCAGGGTACGATCGAGGTCGTCGGACAGGTAGCCTGGGGGTCCAACTATACCTTCCTGGTCCAGCTTCAGGCGGAAACAGGACAGATCCCAGCGATTTACAAACCCGAGCGGGGGGAGAGACCGCTATGGGACTTTCCTTACGGCAGCTTGAGCGATCGCGAAGTTGCCGCCTACGCTATCAGCCAAGCCCTCGGATGGTCTTTGGTGCCACCAACCGTCAAGCGTCAAGACGGACCAGCCGGCCCAGGCTCACTGCAATTCTATGTCGAAGCCGACCCCGAGATCCATTACTTCACCCTGGATGATTCACAAAAGCAACGCCTGCGACCAGCGGCATTGTTTGACCTACTGATCAATAATGCCGATCGCAAATCGGGTCATATCCTGATCGATGAAGAAGACCATATCTGGCTCATTGATCACGGGGTTTGCTTTCATGATGAATACAAACTGCGCACTGTGGTTTGGGATTTTGTGGGCGAGACAATTTCAGATGCTTTGCTCCAGTCAATTGAAGCCCTTCAGGCCGAGTTGAAACCGGGTCGTGAACTGTACGGTCGCCTCTGCTCATCGCTGGCCGAATCAGAAATTACGGCATTGGATAGACGAGCCGCAAGCATCCTGCAAAACCCGGTCTTCCCCTCTCCTGGTCCAGGCCGGCCATATCCATGGCCATTGGTATAATCGTCAGTTGCGATCACAGGTTGATATGAAAGATGTAAATATCTGTCTCCTCGGCTTCGGAAACGTGGGACAAGCCTTTGCAGGCCTAGTACGAGAAAAAGGCATGGAAATCCAGGATCAATATGCCTTGAACCTCCGGATTGTAGCGATTAAGACCGGCCGTCACGGGGCACTAATCAACCCGGAGGGCATCGATCTGGCACAGGCGCTCAAGGTTTTGCAAGCCGGTGATTCTCTCTACTCGATCAACGATCAATCAATCCCGGATGACCTGGATGGCTTCTTGAAAGCCTGCGGGGCAAACCTCATGGCCGAGAATACGCCGGTAAGCTACAAAGACGGGCAACCGGCTATTGATCATATCCGTGTTGCCTTGGCGCGCGGCATCCATGTCGTGACGGCGAATAAAGGCCCTGTCGTTCATGCATGGGAAGAGCTAATGTCCATGGCCGCACAGAATTCTTGCCGCTTTCTCTTTGAATCAACCGTCATGGACGGGGCACCGATATTTTCCTTATGGCGGCAAGCGCTGCCCGGAGCCAGGCTGCTCTCCTTTCGAGGGATCCTGAACTCAACCACGAACCTTGTCCTCACCCGAATGGAAACAGGTGAGAGCCTTGCGCAAGCAGTGGAATTTGCCCAATCGATTGGAATCGCAGAGACCGATCCATCTGGAGATTTGGATGGGTGGGATGCCGCCATCAAGGTGGCTGCACTGGTGAATGTATTGATGGGCATCAAACTATTGCCAGAAGATATTGCGCGCCAAGGGATTGGGGATATTCAACCGAAGCAGGTAGAGATGGCGATCAAGGAAGGTAAACGGTGGAAGTTGATATGCGCAGCGCAGCGTGAGGGTAAGAAGGTGATCGCTTCTGTACAACCACAGCTCGTCGATGCATCCGACTCTTTGTTTTCTGTCATGGGCACATCTTCTGCCGTCACTTTCCACAGCGATGTTCTGGGTGCCCTAACCCTGACCGAGGCAGATCCAGGCCCTCATACAACCGCATACGGGCTCCTGGCCGACAGCCTCAATATCTTCCGCACTTCTCACTGAGAAACCTTCCCCGATTTTTAGCGAGGGTCTATGTCTGATACACTACCTCGGGCTCTGCCCTAACCGAGAGGTCGCTACAAGCCTTGGCTCACAATCCTTTCCTGGCACTCTTATTAATCACTGGACTTGCTCTGGTCGTTCCTGTGCTCGCAACCAGGTTCCGGCAGATCGCCATCCCGATTGTCGTTGGTGAGATCCTGGCCGGGATCATCATCGGCCGCAGCGGGCTCAACCTCGTCGAGTCTTCTCCCACCCTCGCCTTCCTTGCAGAGTTTGGATTCGCATACCTGATGTTCCTTTCCGGGCTTGAGGTTGATTTCGATATGCTGTTTTCGGGAACCCGGGGGACAAAAACAAGCTGGAACGCCCCACTCACGATTGCCCTCTTGATTTTGACCGGCACGATAGGATTGGCTGTTACGATCGCCTTCGTTTTAACACGGGTAATTGCGGTTCAGAACCCCCTGCTATTGGGATTGATCTTGAGTACAACATCGCTAGGCGTGGTCGTCCCCGTCCTCAAGGAAAGAGATCTGCTCAGTGCAACCTATGGCCAGTATTTGCTCGTCATTGCTTCGGTTGCCGATTTTGTTACCCTTCTGCTTCTTACCGTGCTCATCGCTATACGCAGCCAGGGCCTCACCCTCGACCTTCTTCTGATCCCAGTATTGCTCGTACTCTTTAGCGTCGCCGCACGTTTGACACAACGATTCTCGTCGCGCAATTTTATCCAGCGCATATTGAATGAGCTCTCAACAACAACCGCCCAGATCAGGGTGCGGGGAGCCTTCGCGCTGATGGTCGCCTGGGTTGTGCTGGCTGAAGCTTTAGGTGTGGAATTGATCCTCGGGGCTTTCCTGGCTGGCGCTGTGGCTGGTTTGGTTGCTGGGCCCGACAACGATAACGCCAAGGAGAAACTTGATGCGATCGGGTACGGTTTTTTCATTCCGATTTTTTTCATCATGGTTGGGGTTGAATTTAACCTCAGCGCGTTATTTTCATCCCCGCAAGCCTTGCTGCTTGTACCTCTCCTGCTCATCGGCGCCTACATGGTCAAGATCCTTCCATCACTCCTGCTTCGCCGCCAATTTACCTGGCGACAAACTATCGGTGCCGGGTTGCTTCTTTCCTCACGCTTATCGCTCATCATCGCCGCTGCCAGCATTGCCCTGAACATCGGCGCCATCAGCGAAGCGATCAATGCTGCCATCATCCTCTTAGCAGTCGTCTCCTGCACCCTCTCGCCGATTTTCTTTAATCGGATTTATCCCGCTGAGCAAGAACATCGGCGCCAGGGCATCATCATAATCGGACAGGATCAGCTGGTTGAATTTATCGTTGAGCGTTTAATCCCATCGGACGAATCGATCGTTGTGATTTGCCCGGACGAGAGCCGTGTTGCCGCGTTTGAAGAATTACCAGTCACCCTCATTACCGGTTGCACCGGCATTGACGAAGCCTTAAGAGAAGCCGATGCAGATAATGCTCGCGTGCTGCTTGACCTTACAACCACACCCGACGAAACGATGCAAGCCACTACGTTGGCCAGCAATACCCATGACATCCCTCTGATCATCTCGCGCATCAGCGAGGTGGAACTCATCCCACAACTGCAATCATTGGGGGTGAAGGTCGTCCAGCCAGCACTGGCGACTGCTATGGCACTGGAAGGGGCGTTAAAATTCCCCTCAATCTTCGACCTCTTACTCGATCAGAACCCGGACAATATCGATGTCTCCGAGGTTGCACTTAACAATTCCCAACTCTCTGGTACTGCGCTGCGCCAAATACGTTTGCCGGGCGATGTTCTCATCTTGAGCTTGCAACGAGATGAAAGCGTGATCGTTCCACATGGTGACACGGTGCTCCAAATGGGAGACCGTATTGGATTGATCGGCAGTCCTGGTGCGCTATCACGCGCCATTGCCCTGTTACAAGGTTGAACCGGCGCTTGATTGCCAATGAAGGAGTCACCCCAAATCAAGCCTCTGATCGCTGTGTGTTTGGATGGGACGGTATCCGACTCACTTTGGGAATGATCTCCAACAAGACCGGGTGAATCACACATTCAGAAGAAAGAGTAAGCGATGCAGATTCGAGCAGTGATCTGGGATCTTGGTGGCGTACTCGTTCGCACCTTCGATCGGAGCCGGCGAGTTCGGTGGGAACAACAACTCCATCTGGAGGACGGCGAGTTAGACCGGCTCGTTTTTGAAGGAGATACAGGGCGAGCGGCTGCGCTGGGGAAAGCGCAAGCCGCCGACATCTGGCGATCGATCCAAGATCAATTTAAACTGTCCAGGCATGAATCCCAGCGCCTGGAGAAAGATTTCTGGGCTGGGGACCGGGTCGATCAAGATCTGGTTAATCTTATTCGCTCTCTGCCTCCACACTATAAGACTGCTTTACTGAGCAACGCTTGGCCCGACCTTCGTCATGCCATTGAGAATGTTTGGGGAATCGCCGATGCCTTTGATGAGATTCTCATATCAGCCGAAATCGGCTTGGCAAAACCTGATCCGCGCATTTATCAGTTGGCCCTGGAGCGACTTGGTGTTAATCCTGAACAAGCGGTGTTCATCGATGATTTTCAGGTGAACATTGACGCTGCCCACACCCTCGGCTTACACACGATCCTATTCACCAGTTCGGATACAACCCAAGCGCAATTGGCGGGCCTTCTCGCTCTCTAAGCTATAGGTTGTGATAATCTGCAAGCAAATAAGGTAGGCCTGGCCGACCCACAAAGCGGTCGAGGTTGAAATCCGCCTTTTTCCATGCGAGAATACATCCACTTAGCAGGGGATCAGCGCGTCAGCATAACGGCGATTTCCCCTGACACCAGGATTCTTCATAGAGGGGGATTAGACTTTACCTCATGCAGGACAACCTGAATGCACCGCTAATCAGCCGCAGAATCCTATTGCTCTTTGTTGGTCGTACATTCGCCGAGGCAACCCGGGCGATGACGGCCGTTCAAATACCAATTTTTTTACGTGAACTTGGTGCCTCTGTCAGTGAGATCGGTCTATTTTTCACGCTGGCAATGATCTTGCCGCTGGTATTCCACATGTTTGGCGGGTGGATGTCGGACCACATTGGACGTCTACGCGCAATGTGGTTTGGTAGCCTGGTTGGGATTATTGCCTACATCCCCTATGCGCTAGCAAAAGATTGGCGGATCGCCTTATTAGGACCGGCACTGCTTGCTGTAGCGACGGCCTTACTTGTACCGGCTTATCGTGCCTATATTGCCGATATTGTCACGGAAGATCGGCAGGGTCGAACCTTCGGCATTGGAAACTCGGTGCTCAACCTCGCCTGGGTGCTGGCGCCGCCTCTAGGTGGTTTTTTGGCACAAGCCTACGGCTATCAAGCGATGTTTCTCTCCGCTGTTTTACTCTACGCCATCGCCGCACTCTTGTTCTGGTTTCTTGTTCGGGACGATCAACGACAGAATGTCCCCAGCGGAGAAAAACCATCACTTCAATCCCTGCGTCAGTCGTTTGGTGAAATTCTTCCTCTTGCTGTTGCTGGCGGCTTGTTTACCTGGATTCTAATCACCGACGGCATTCAAGATATCGCCTTAGACCTCTCCTTCAATCTCATGCCTGTTTATTTGAACGAGATCATCGGGGTTGGGAAACAAAGTATTGGCATCATGGACGGATTGCATGGGATTGCATGGGTTGTAGCCAGCCCCTTCGGCGGATGGTTTGCCGACAAGGTTGGCAGCAGACGCGGGCTCATGCTTGGTCTCGTTGGATTAATGATTGCGCCTCTAATTTTTGCCTTCGCTACAGGTTTCTGGGGATTTGCCATCTCGTGGATCGTTCTAGGGATTGGCGCAGCAATCTTCAGACCGGCCTTGAATGTGCTCATCGCTCGCGGTGTCTCGAAGCATTTGCGTGGATTGGCCTACGCCTTTGTCACCACAAGTTTGGGGGTTATCTCACTCCCCGCACCCTGGATCGGCAGCCAGATATGGGTTGTCTTCGGTCCGAAAATGCCGTTTATTTTTACCTCCCTTTTAGGGATTCTTGCGTTGATCCCGGCTTCTTTCAGACTACGTTCATCGACACAAAAAATGGGCGCTCTCGAGGGTGAGGGGCATAAAACACTCTAAATTCATACTTGCGGTAAATCAAATTCTCAACCAATCAAATGATCGAGATGGAGAACGAAACGATCAGCTTGGTGTTTGACCGTTTAAAGAGGCGAGCCCCCTGCCATTCGCAAGGCGGCCGGCTCTGCCGCTGATGCCGGTGAGTCCCTCGTATTGCGCCGCAGCGAAAGGGCGTTCCTCCAGTCGGTCGGCGCTATCCTCATGATCACCTCAACGTGCGAGGGATCCGTCAGATTGGCCGGAGGTTGCCGCGGTATGAGAAGACACGCAGCCTTTTGATGGCCTGAGGCTCTTGATATCTCCACTTTAAAGGCGATTGACCGCTTGTCAATCGGCGCTACGCTTAAAATATTTGGGGGGGAAAAACCCCGTCTACACCTTGTTTTTCCTCATATACGAATGGAAGGAAAAATGATGGACAAAAGAATCAAAATTATTTTTAACCCCCACGCAGACCGTGGCCGTTCGTGGGATCGAGCGGCCTACCTTCAATCCGTTCTCGAGCGACACGGGGGCGCTTCCTGGTCAGCCTCAGAATACCCCGGGCATGCCGTGGCATTGGCCGAGCAAGCCGCCCGCGAGGGCTTCGAAATTGTCACGGCTGTCGGCGGTGATGGCACCGTCCATGAAGTCATCAACGGACTTATGCAGCACCCCGCGGAGAATAGGCCGACCCTCGCTGTTGTTCCGGTTGGATCGGGCAACGATTTTAGCGCCAATAATGGCATCCACATGGCAGCTGAAGAGGCGATCGAACGTGTCTTTTTAGATCAACGGAAACAAATCGACATTGGTCGGGTCAGCGACAACACGGGCAAATCAGAATACTGGGACAACACCATTGGGATTGGGTTCGATGCCTCTGTAACACTTTATTCCTACCAGATCAGCCGGCTTCAAGGTTTCACCATGTACCTGTGGGCTGTGATTCAAACCATTATCCGTAATCATGACGCACCGCGCATGCACATTACCACGGACGAAGAGGAGATCGATGAAGAGGTGCTGATGTTTGTAGCTTGCAATGGGCCACGCGAGGGAGGCGGTTTTTATGTAGCACCGGATGCGGTTCCGGATGATGGCTTGTTCCACTATGCTATGATCGAACATGTCTCTCGAGCCATGATGTTTCGCTTAATACCAGAAGTAATGAACGGCACTCATGGAAGATTTAAACAAGTAAGGATGGGTAAGTTTCGAGAGCTCACATTAAAATCGGAGCGCCCTGTAATGATCCATCTTGATGGGGAAATCTTCGCCGGATTTAATTCTAATGTCACCGAAATTAAACTTGATCTCCTGCCCCGAGAATTGTCGGTGATAATTTAATCCGCTACTGACTTTCCAAGGCTGAAGTCCTAAATTTATAATCAGCGCGCATGCGAACCTTACGAAATTCACTGCAAGATCAGGATATGGGATTCTTGCGGATCATCGCCGAACTCTGGGGTTTTGATCACCCTATGGGGTCTATGCGTGAAGCAGCAGCGACCATCACGGCGCTCATGCTCGATCCCGAAACGCTGAGGGATTTTGTAACAGCACTTCCTCCGCCGGCATCAGAGGCTTTGTTCGATCTGGTAAACGCTGAGGGCACAACGCCCTGGCACACCTGGGAACGGAAACACGGTCCAGTGCGAGTGATGGGTCCTGCCAGACGCGATCGTGAACAGCCCTGGCGTGACGCAAGTTCCTCGTCTGAGATGCTTTGGTATCGCGGCTTTTTAGGTCGAGCCTTTATCGATACACCGAAAGGTCCTGAGGAATTCGCTTACATACCGCTGGAGGTATTCGCCCAACTAGAGGGGCTCCCCGAAGCCAGTCCGCCCCCAGCACTTCAATCGATCGTTGCACCCGAGGATCGCCTGGAACCTGCAGCCACGATCATCGATGACTGTACGACGATCCTGGCAGCATTACGCCGCCAACCCAAGCAAGAGCGAGATCCGCTGGGAGAGGCCCTGCCCCTTCTAATGTCACACTTGATCCAACCCGATAGTCTGCATCTTTGCGTTGCCCTTATGGCTGACATCGGACTCTTACGAGCAGGCTCTTATGAAGCTGACCTGGATGCTGTTCGCGATTTTCTCCTCGCGGACCGTATGGATAGCCTGCAGAAGCTTTACGACAGTTGGAAAGCCTCGATTAGATGGAATGATCTTTCGTCTTTACCCGCACTTCGTGCCGGCGACGAAAAATGGCCCAATGATCCTGTGCTCCCCAGAGTAACTATTACGCGCTGGATCCGCTCTCTCAAAATTGGTGACTGGTATGACATCGCTGATCTCGTTCGGGGAGTGTATGAAGAAGACCCTGCCTTTCAGCGTCCCGGAGGGAATTTTGATACCTGGTACCTGCACGATACAGATGGCGTACCCCTTGATGGCATTGAGCACTGGTATGCCATAGAAGGCGCGTTATTACGCACCCTCATCAAAGGCCCTCTGAGATGGTTTGGGTGTGTCCAGCTTGGCAATGATCAACCCGGGGGCATGCCGTCTTGCTTTTCTCCGACCAAACTTTTCGGCTTGCTCGAAAATCCCGGGGCCAGTCTCCCCTCCGTAGCGGAGAAAGGTAGGGCTATCATCCGGAGTGATGGATCCGTTTCAATCCCTCGTTTGGCGCCGCGCGCAGAACGCTATCAGCTCGCACGTTTTCTGGAATGGGAGGGTATGGGTGACCAACACTATCAGTATCGCCTATCCATCCGCGCTTTAATCCGAGCGAAAGATCAAGATCTTCAACTTGATCAGGTGCGATCGATCCTCACCCAAGCAAGTGAGCATGAAATCCCTCCAGCGGTTCTTCAGTCAATGCAGCGGCTTGAAGCGCAAGCCTATGAAGCCCGAATAGAACCGCATTTTGTATTGAGAATAAGTGAACCCGCGTTGCTCGACAAACTCCTTTCTCACGTCTCCACCAAGCGCTTTATCCTTGAGCGCCTTAGCGAGACGACGGCAATTGTGCCTCAAGAACATTGGAACAAATTGGCGCGGGCCGCAGTCTCCCTGGGGATCCTGATCGACGGACCACAGGAGTAGTCAACTTTAACCCCCTTAAAACATTTGCGGCCTACAGGCCGCTATTCGTCCCATGCGCAGAAAGTTGGTATGTACGATCAATCGGGGGGGATGCTGCCTTGATGTGCAGCGAAGGCGCGCTGTATAGCACTCTCTAATTCTTCAATCGTCACTGGTTTGAAAACGAAGGCATCTGCGCCCAAATCAAGCGCTTCATCAACCTGTCGGTCTGTTGTTTCAGAAGACAACATTACCACCGGTATCCTGCGCAGATCGGGACGCAAGCGCAGGAACTCAAGCAGATCGATTCCACTAACCTCGGGCATGTTGATATCAAGGACCATCAACTCGGGGCGGACTTCGGTACTCAGGAGCTGTCGGGCTGCGCTGCGGGCATCGCGAAAAATCGTCACAGTGAAATCTAAAAGCTGCAGCATCAATTTAACTGCATGGCTCATTTCATCGTCATCGTCAACGATCCAGACTTTTCGCACCCACGACTCCTCAACTGATTGTTATAGAGAATCTTTTAGTCGCCCAGCCAGCTCCTGAGAGATTCCAGGTAAGGCGGCAATATCTTCAATTGTCGCGTTCTGCACGCCCTGCAGGTCACCAAAAGCCTTTAGTAACTTTCTCTTACGGGCAGGTCCTATGCCCTCGATAGCATCTAGCTTCGAGGTCAGAGAAGATCGACGTCTTTGCTTCTTGTGCTGTCGCAAGGCAAAGCGATGCGCCTCATCCCGGATTCGCTGCATTAAATATAAGCCCTGTGACCTGCGCGGGAGGATGATCGGGTCTGCCTGCTGGACTGGATAGAGCTCCTCCCTTCCTTTCGCCAGGCCAAATACCGGAATTTCAGTTTCCAGGCCATATCTCCGCAAAACCTCTTCGGCGCGACTCAATTGGCCTTTTCCTCCATCGACAATGAGCAGATCAGGCAAGATTCCGAAACCTTTATCGAGTTTCCCACCCGGCATTCGTGCCTGTTCCTTGGCGATCTCCCACCTCCGAAATCGCCGTTCAAGCACCTCTTCCATGCTCGCAAAATCATCCTGGCCTTGTACACTCTTGATCCGAAAGTGTCTGTAAAGCTTCTTGCTCGGGGCGCCTTGCTCAAAGACCACCATCGAGCCCGCAGCTTCTGTACCCTGCAAGTTTGATATATCGTAGCATTCAATTCTATTTGGCGGCTCGCGCAGGGCAAGCGATTCCTGCAGCTCAGAAAGCGCTTGAACATGCTTGCTGCGGTCCACTTCCCATTTTGCGCGGAGTGAAGCCAGTGTCTCTGCTGCATTCTCAGTCGCTAAATGCAGCAATTGCCGCTTAGCACCCCGCCGGGGAACACGAATTTCTACCTTACGACCATTACGACGATCACGCAACCATGTTTCAATGATCTTAGCCTCTACTATTTCGGCGGGGAGCAAGACACGCTCAGGAATATTTGTGGCCTCGGTATAAAACTGCTTAACAAATGCCTCAAGCAACTCATTGTCTCCGGCTTCCTGCGCGCCATCGAGGATGAAATATTCCCTTCCAATCAGCTTGCCATGACGAATAAAGAAGACTTGTACACATGCGTCATGTTCGTCGCGCGCAAAGGCGATCAGGTCTGAATCAATGCGCTCCTGCGAAACTACTTTTTGCTGTTCAACCACCTTTTCGATCGCCACGATTTGATCCCTGAGTGCGCCTGCATGTTCATAATCAAGTGTTTCAGACGCACGTTGCATTTCGTTTTTCAATCGGGCAACGACCTGATCGGTATCTCCAAGGAGAAAGCGAGATAGATCTTCAATCATGGCACGATATTGATCTTGATCAACCTTGCCAATACAAGGGGCGGTGCAGAGCTTGATATCGTGATAGAGGCAAGCACGTGTATCCGCTCCCGTTATTGTTCTATCGCAGGTTAAGTATGGAAAAATCTTACGTATGACATCCAACGTCTGGTGCACTGCCCAAACGTTGGTGTAGGGTCCAAAATAGCGAGAGCCATCATCGCGATGCTGACGGGTAATAGTGACTTTCGGGAATGGATCCCCCCAATGGATTTTAATGTAGGGATAGCGCTTATCATCTTTTAAACGTACGTTGTATTTGGGTTTATGACGCTTGATCAGGTTCATCTCTAGAATTAGAGCTTCTAATTCCGAAGCGACCACGATCCATTCAATGTCGGCAACCTTCCCAACCAACTCCTCGATTTTCCGACTGTGGGTGGCTGAGTCATGGAAATATGAACGCACCCTGTTCTTCAAATGTACCGCTTTACCAACATAAATAACCGCTCCGGCTGTATCCTTCATCAGGTAGCAGCCGGGTTTGGCAGGTATTCCTTCGAGAACGGGGAGCAGATGATCAGGGGCGGTCATGCTGGATTGATTCTAGCATATACAGGATTCAGCCTGCTTTCGTTAACCTTTCATTCAGCGTTATTTTGGCCGCAATTATGTTTCCATCCACGCCGGTCCATCGGTATAATCAGCCCACCATGAAAAATACCCACCAGAGGATATTGCTGCTGTTGTTGGTCTGGTTGATGCTGGGTGCCTGTGCCCTATTATCACCCGACCAAACCGCCGCACCACCGGAAGCCACCGCAACGCTCGTACCAGAGATTGCGCCCACGGAATCAAGCGTTAGCCAAAGCAAGGCGATTTTACTCTGGCTCGCCCCTATATTCGAGCCCGAAACACCGGCTGGCGAATTGCTCGCTGCAAGGTTGGCCGCATTTGAAATCCAGAATGCCAATGTGCGCATCAATACGCGCATCAAGCCCATTACGGGGGCCGGGGGACTTGTGGAAGCACTGGAAGCGGCTACTGTCGCAGCCCCCTCAGTTGTACCAGACATACTAACATTAGCCCCGAATGACCTGCGCCACGCAGCTGAATCTGCTTTGATCCTTCCGCTCCCTGAAGATTTGGTGCAATCCGAGGATCAGGGTTGGTATGACTACGCGCTTCCCTCTAGCAAATACGCGGGAGAATCCTACGGCATGCCTTTTGCCAGTGAAGTGGATGTCCTCGCCTATCGAATAGACCAGTACCCAGAGCCACCCCGCAGTTGGGAAACGCTGCTGGCCGAGCCGCGCACATTGCTCTTCCCCGCTGCTGATCCACGCGTCCGCTTCGTCCTGGCCATGTACCTCGGGGCAGGGGGCGAACTGGAAGACGAGAATGGTGCTCCAAGCCTGGATATCGACGTTCTCGAACGTGTATTAAGCATGCTTGTTTCTGCAAGATCATCTGGCGTCCTGCCGCTCGCCGTTCGCCAATACACCTCCCCGCTTGAAACCTGGACAGAGCTCAAGGCGAACCGGAGCGCCAGCGCAATGACTCCCTTGCCAGATTTCCTTCGAGAAGGCGATCCTGAACGGTTGGCCGCAGTTGCGCTGCCAACCGAGGCAGGCCAAGGCATGGGCTTGGCATCAACCTGGTCCTGGGCTATCACCCCCTCCGATCCAACCCGCCAGGAACTAATCCTTTCCTTACTGACATGGCTCTCTGAACCCGAATTCGTCGGTGCCCTAACGCACGCTTTGGGGGTTTTGCCCACATCCCAGGATGCTCTGGCCGCATGGCCCGAGGGTGGCGATACGGCTCTTGCGAGTAGCCTGGTCACGATTACTCAATCCGAACCAGACATCTCACTGCGCAACAGCGTCAACCCGGCCTTCCTGGCAGCGATAGAAGCCGTTTTAGGCTCGAATGAAGAACCCGCCCTGGCTGCACAGCAAGCTGTCGATCTCATTACGGGCCCTTGACTCTGGCCTCAATCCCCCGTAATGCCCCAGCCGTTTTTTTCGACCTACCGCCATTCCGTAGAAGCAATTTTCAGGGAGGCCATCGAAGCTGTCCGACCCTATCCCCTGCTTAGACGGCTGATGGGGAAGTCGCAATGGAAGGACTACATCGGAGATAGCGCGCTTGGCCTGGGGAAAAAGGGTGCTCTCTACCTTGTTGCCATAGGAAAAGCTGCGGGAGGGATGACCCAGGCTTTCCTTGAGCTCTCGCATCTGCGCCCCGACAAGGGCATCATCGCCCTGCCCGCAACTTTGCCGGTGTCACTCCCGGCTTCAATCTCCATTTACCGTGCGGGACACCCACTTCCGGATCAAAAGAGCATTGCAGCTGGATTGGCCGCACGCGCCATGCTCACGGATTGCGGCCGCGATGACCACCTCCTGGCACTTATTTCCGGAGGCGGATCTGCGTTATTTGAGCTTCCCATCCCTGGCGTTCAGCTCGAGGATCTGCACCGGGTGAATGAGATGCTGTTGCAATCCGGCCTCGCTATAAATGACATGAATGTTATTCGCAGCGCACTTTCACAGATCAAAGGTGGTGGCCTGGCACGCATGGCCTATCCGGCGCGCGTGACAAGCTTGATCCTTTCTGATGTGATCGGGGATAGCATCGGGAGCGTAGCCTCTGGTCCGACTGTGCTACTCCCGCGGCGCCACCAAAAGGCACGCAAGCTGTTAATCCAACAGGGTTTATGGGAGGGTCTACCCAAAAGTGTTCGTGGCGCTCTCCAGCAAGCCCATCCTCAACAAGGCCAAGCACGCCGTCCCGTCAACCTAGTGGTGGGAGGAAACGGAGATCTCATCGATGCAGCTTCAACACGTGCGAAAGCGCTCGGATTTGATGTAACAATCATAAGTCGCCAGATGCGGGGGGAAGCACGCACTGTCGGCCGTAAGTTCGCCCAGCAACTTGTTCGCCGAGCTGAAGATATTGAACACCCTACCTGCCTGATCATGGGAGGCGAAACCACTGTCACTGTTCGTGAGGCCGGCAAAGGCGGTCGCAACCAGGAGCTCGCTTTGGCAGGGGCTGGCATCCTCGCGGGTCACCCCAAAATTGTCCTAGCAAGTTTAGCCTCAGATGGAATTGACGGCCCTACGGATGCGGCCGGCGGGATTGTCGATGGCCATACCGACGCTAAGATACGAGCCCAGGGCTCAGACCCGGAACGAGCGCTTGCCCAAAACAATAGCTATGCTGCGCTCAAGCAGGCGCAGGCATTAGTTTATACCGGTCCCACGAGGACGAATGTAGCAGATCTCACACTGGGATTACTGTTCCCCTAAGGCCTAAATTTCCCCCCCGGGATGACAACCCTTGCGCCAGGTCCGGGTTTGACCCACTCAGGTCGCACTGATACAATCCCGCCGCCTATCTTGCAGGAGAGAGAATGCCCATTCATTTCGGAACAGATGGTTGGCGCGGTGTCATTTCCGACACATTTACCTTTCACAACCTTCGCTTGGTCAGCCAGGCGATTGCTGATGCAGTCGCCTCAGAGGAGTGGCTCAATGGCGAGATCGACGGGCCGAAGCCTGATTCGAGCAGGATGGTTGTCGGGTTTGATACACGTTTCCTTTCGGATCGTTACGCCGTCGAAGCCGCCCGAGTCCTGGCCGCCAACGGTTACAAGGTTTATCTTGCCACCTCGGATTCTCCCACCCCCGCGATCTCATATGCTGTAAGACACCTGGGTGCCATAGCTGGCATTATGATCACGGCTTCCCACAACGCCCCACGCTACAACGGGATCAAACTGAAAACTGCATATGGCAGTTCAGCAGCACGTGAACAATCCCGTCGCGTGGAAGTTTACTTGAACGATAACGAGGCCCGAGGTCGAGGCCCCAATCTGATGGATTATGAAGTAGCTCGCCAGCAAGGTTTAATCGAACGCTTCAATCCAACTCCAGCTTACTATGACCATCTGCGCCAACTAATTCGGTTTGATCTGATCGCTGAAAATCCGCAGCGCATCGTTGTCGATTCGATGTTCGGCTCGGGTCGCGGACAAATTCGCGGCATATTACAGGGCTCAGGATGTGAAGTTCTTGAAATTCGCGGCGAGATGAATCCGGGTTTTGGTGGCATTCATCCCGAACCGATCGGACGTTATCTGGGCGCTCTTGCTGGTTCGATTGCTGCCGGACACGGCGACCTTGGATTGGCCACCGATGGAGATGCAGACCGCATCGGTGCGATGGATGGACGCGGTCAATTCGTTGATCCACACCGCATCATGTCGCTAGCTTTAAAATACCTCGTCGAAGAACGGGGCTTGAAAGGGGCGGTCGTTAAAACTGTATCGACCACCCAGATGATCAACAGATTAGCGAAAAATTTTGGTCTGGAAACGATTGAGACCCCGGTTGGTTTCAACTACATCGCTGACTGGATGCTGCGGGATGATGTGCTACTGGGGGGGGAGGAATCGGGAGGTATTTCGTTTAAAGGCAATATCCCAGAGGGAGATGGAATCCTAATGGGGTTGCTACTGATTGAGATGGTCGCCGCCTGGAATACCCCCCTCGACCAGCTCGTCCAGGAACTCTTGGACAATGTCGGCCCTGCACAGTATCGTCGCGTAGACTTGCGCCTGGCACGTCCTATCTCAAAAGACCAAATGGTACAAAAGCTTGTCAACCAGGCTCCCGATCAAATCGGAGGCGTCCCTGTATTACAGGTAAATCCACTCGATGGAGCGAAGTACATACTTGAAGATGACTCCTGGCTGCTTATCCGGCCATCCGGCACCGAGCCTGTCTTGAGAGTATACGCAGAAGGGGGCAGCGAGGAGCATGTCAATGCGCTGCTTGAATTTGGCCAAAAAATAGCTGAAGGGACCGATTAGCGAGCTGATCATCGGGCATCCAAGCAAAGAAACCATGCCCCCCACTAAGTATCAAGTGGACTTACATTCAGGCCACATCGGGTGGATCAATGGGGATAAAGACTTTAAAGGTGCTTCCCACTCCTAGCTGGCTTTCAACTTCAATCCTTCCCCCGTGAATTTTCACAATCCCATCGACAATTGCTAGCCCTGATCCAGTTCCTTGTTGTTCGCTCTTCGCCCGATCAATTTGGTGGAAGATGTTGAATAGATTATCAAGGTCCTCTTCTGGGATCCCCACACCATGATCCTCGAATTGGAGCACAATCTCACCATCCACTTCCTGTGCTGAGAACATCACCTTCTCGCTTTTCTCACCTGAGAACTTTATGGCATTATCCATCAGCCGGCGGATCGCGTCGGACAGGTAGACTTCATCAATGACGAAAGATGGCAGCTCATCGGGGACATCGAGCATTAATTCAAGCTTGGCACCTTCAGCTTGTGGCTCCGCTTGCTTAGCCTGTATTCTTAGCCATGCAGCCGAGTCTTCAATACGATTGCGGCGATAGTAATAAGCTTGCTGGGCTTCACCGGTTTGGATCTCAACCAGTGCCAGGAAATCCTCAACCAGGGAGTTCAAGCGCACTGCCCCTCTGCGAATGCCCTTCATAAAATCACTGAAATCTTCACTTGTCAGATCCTCATCACCCATCTCCAGGATCTCAGCATAATTAATGATATAGGTCAGGGGTGTGCGAAATTCATGGCTGAGGGTTAACAAGATCTTATGCTTTAAATCAGCGATTTCCTCATCTTGCACCTCACGCAGGCTCTGCCAGCGAGTAAGCTTTGCTTCAATTGCAACCAAAAGATCTTCATCATCAAATGGCTTGGTGATGTAATCATCGGCGCCCAACGATTTCCCGCGGCGAATATCAACTTTCTCGCCCCGAGCGGTCAGGAAGATGAAAGGCACAGTGAGAAGTTCAACACGCTCCCTAACCTTGCTATGGAATTCGTAACCATCCATTTCCGGCATCATAATGTCCGAGACAATCAAATCCGGCCGATGACGATTCAATAATTTAAGGGCTTCAACACCATTAGATGCCGGGATGACCTGATAATTTGTCAGTTCTAACAGTTCCCGGATTCCTTCCAGCAGTGCAAAATCATCCTCGACTACCATGATGAGCGGTTTATCCATGATGTTCCTCTCCACCCTCAGCAAGCGGTAACCATATTCGAAAGCATGTTCCCTTCCCAATACCGCTTCGCACTGAGATATTACCCCCGTGACTCTCAACAATTTCTCGTACGATCGCCAATCCTAGCCCTGAGCCGTGGATCTTCAACTGTTGAGCCATCCTGCCACGATAGAAACGATCAAACACGTAGGGCAGCTCGTCGGCGGGAATCCCCATACCGGTATCCTCTACTTCGATAATAACTCCTACTTTATCATCAACCCGCTCAGTTGACTTCACCTGCACTGCAATCGATCCACCAGCAGGCGTATATGCGATCGCATTTGCGATCAGGTTCGTGAATACCTGAATTAACCTGTCCCGGTTTCCTACGATCTGCATGTGGCCGTCAGCTTTATACCTAAGTGTTAACCGCTTGTTCGCACAAACTGGACGTTGCGCTTCAATGATTTCCAGCATTAGATCACCAAGCTCAAGTGGATGAAAAGCCACCTGTTTCTCCGCATCGAGGCGGGATAGGTCCAGCAAGTCTTCGATCATTGTCGTCAGGCGTTCGGTCTCACGATCTAAGGTTTGGAAGTAATGCGACTCGCGATCCACATTGCGTCTGCGCAATAAGGATAAGTACAACTTAATATTTGCCAGCGGTGTTCGCAATTCATGGGAAACTGTTGCTACGAATTGAGTCTTCAACCGATCCAATTCTTTTAATCGGGTGATGTTGCGCAAGACTACGACGGTCCCTATCACTTGTCCGTCAAGATCGACATTTGATGCCAGCGCTTCAAAAGATTCCGACCCGAATTCCCATGATGCCTGCTCATGGTTTTCATCTTGTTGCAATTCCACTACATGTTGGTAAAGCTGGTCGGACCATACTCGACCAAGCAAGGACTGCGCCGTCGGATTAGCGAGCACCAGCCGACCTTCCAGATCTAAAACCATGACGGCATCAGCCACGGATCGTAGGATTGCCTCAGTGCGCTCCTTCTGGCTCTGCAGTTCGTCGGTTCGCTCTGCGACCCGTTGCTCAAGCTTGGCAGCATGGGCGCGCACTTCACTGAAGAGCCGTGCGTTGACCAACGAAATGCCTAACTGGGCTGCCAGCACCTGCAAGATCTCGACATCATCCTCATCAATACCATCCTCTTTATGGCTCAGTACGAGCAAAACGCCTACGACTGCGCCCTTGATTGATATCGGGATGACCATCGCTTCACGGGCTTTCTTCGTGCCGGCTATGGACGTGATCCCTGCTTCTCCATGAACTTCGGAAGAGACGATAGGGATATTTGCTCTAACGGCTTCATCAATGATCGTTCCCGAATTCAGAATGATGTTACCGATACCCTTCCTTTCCTTCAAATCCTTGCCGTAGAGAAAAATCTCTGGGATCAATACGTCTTCATCAACCATGAAAATTCCGACTTGATCATAGCCAAAGATCTGGATCACCCGCTGTGCCGCTTCGAAGACCAGCAGTTGACTATCAAGCAGGGATACGGAAGAGCGCCCAATCTCATGTACGATCTTTAACTTCTCCGCCCTCTGGAGTGAATGCTCGAGCAAGCGAGCATTTTCAAGCGCTACACCCAATTGCTGTGCTACCGTTTCGACAATCTCCAAGTGCAGGGGCTGAAAATAACCTTGCAGCCTGCTCGATAGGGTCAATATGCCATTAATCTGGCTATGCCACTGTATTGGCACAGCAAGCCATGATCGCCATTCTGTTTTCGTATCGGGTTCTCCCACTTTGGTCTTATCATTAATTTCACTAAAGATATTGGCACTCCCCATATGCAATGTTTCCCAGAACCCAGAGCCCGATTCTCTCAGTTTTTCGATTTGCCATTTGGTGTGTGGGGCGACACCCCTCTCCCCACGCACTGCCTTCAATTCAAGGTGTTCATCTTCTCTTACGTAAACGCGTGCACTGTTATAGTCCACGATGCCCGCCAGGAGATCCAAGACATTCTCTACTAATTGTTCAGATCTCATGGTAGAGCTTACCGAAACCAGTATTTGTTGCAGGGTTTGCAGTCCTTGAGCTCGGGCGTTGCGTTCATCGGTCTCCTTAGCATAGGAGAGCGAATGAGCCAGATGTGGAACAAAGTGAAGCACAGCGGACTGCTCCTCATCAGATAGAGGTCCGCCAACAGCCAGCATGCCATGCATATCTTCCTGATGCCGAACAGGTGCCAGTGAAACTGTCTCTAGACCTAACGCGCGCCGAAGACCTCTCACGTCGCGCAAACTCAACCACGGCATCAAAATGCGCAACAGGTCTTCAAGATCAAGTGTAAACATCTCCATTGCGCCTTGTAACAGGCGCTTGAAGGAGAGCGGAACAGTGTCAAGCAGAGGGGCGACCCGCCCCCCCTTCGCCACCAGGCTCTCAATTGTTGCGGTCAATTCATCTGTGTAGGACGAGGCTCGGATCACCCATTGCCCGCTGCGTGGGTCGATGCTGAAATACATACTCAATAGCCCCAGGTCAGCTAATGCTATGACCGCCTTGTTGGCAACCTGGGTTCGCATGGTGCTCGAGCCCGCTTGCCGGGGATTCGTCCCAGGGTCTAGGGTTAATGCTCGAATTCTCGCTGCGCGCACCAAGCTGGGCAGCCGTTTTGCCAGCACAGCGAGACTGTCTTTATTCTTGGCGTACCAATGGTGTCCTCCCTCAACCCCCAAGGATATCCCTGGCGCTACCAGAAACAGCATCGGAAACATTTTCTGCGATTGGAGTAGAACCTGGAATAGCGCCGACATTTTGTCATCGTGTGGGGGGAGCCCAAGTACCACCGCATCGAATTCGGTTTGGGAGAACGAGCGCAAGAAGGATTCTTGACGCGCGCGTAAAGTCAATCTGACTTCAGGAGCCTCTCGCTGAAATACTGAATGGATTAGCTGGCGCCCATCAGGATCAGGATCAAAAAGCAAAACAGAGAGTTGTGTCGTCGCTTTCACATCCCTTTTACCTGGAGGTGCTTAGGATTTCGCCTTGTGAGCATCACTCAGCAACTTGTACCCACGACCTCGTCGAGTAATCAGGTACCGGGGGTCGGTGGGATCAGGTTCAATTTTCCCTCGCAGTCGACTGATTAGCTTCTCCACACGGGCATCATCTACACTTCCCAGGTATTCTTCCCCCCAAACGGCAGTGACGATCTGGTACTTGTCCGTGAGTTTGTCGCGACGATCATAGAGCAATTCCAGCAACCGATATTCAAGGTCTGTGAGTACCGGTACGCGCACACCGTCGACCCAGACATCGCCCGAATCAGCATCAAGAAATACGCCTTCTGATTCGATATCACTCCCCCTGCCTTTGCGCCCCACAAAATCACTATAAATAGGTGAAAAGAGCTCCCCTTCATGCAAGAGGCCCAGGTTATGGAGATGTCGACTCTGCTGCTGCGGAAGGCCTGCTTTCGGATCCAATACCAGGGCAATGAGAGCCTCACGCTCATCATCGTAGAGTTGGTCCCAGAGCTTCATGCACTCTGCCCGGGGTTGCGGCTCCAGGCGAACAAAGTCTGCCGGCTGCCTTTTCCAGTCAGCGGGAATATGGCTGAGAACTTGTGCAATCCCGACCAACATACCGGGGTGGCCTCCGGCAAGCCTTATAGCTTCATCCTTCAGTGCATCTTCCAAGGGTGCAGATTTCAACTCGGCGAGAAAGTCGGCCGCTTCCAGCTCTTCCAAGAGGGGCATGGGGTAGGTAAAGCGGGAAAACAGTTCAGCGAATTCATCTTCCACATCGGCACCACGGAGCTCTGGAAGGCTCCGCCAGGTCGCACTCGCATAGGCTAGATGCTCACGGAACCGATCACGCAGAGCGCGCAGGTTTAAGAGTGCCCGTTCATCGAGAGCCGCGTAAATTTCACCAAATTCATCGAAAAGCAAGCAAAGCCGACCTTCAACCTGTTCACATAACTCTGAGAGCGCTAAATTGAACGAAAGCGAAGCCGTGAAGGCAGTGTCGGCCTCGGTAATGGTTTGATGATAATCTCGCAGCTTATTGATGACATTGCTTGATATTTTGTTTGCCAGGGCTTCCAAGATTGAGCGCAAGACAACCTCGTAAAACGCTTGAGCCGAGATGGCTACAGCTCGATTACAATCGATATAGACCAGAAACCCCTCGTGACCCGCAAGTTTTTTGTACTCCACAGCCGAGCTCGGTTCTGCAAGCGCACGCATGAGCAGCGATTTGCCAGAATTGCTTAGCCCTTTAATGCCAACACAGTGCCCATCTGCAAGATGCTTGAGCAACTGTTTTCGTAAAGCTTCGAATGGGAGCTTGCGTTTTGACATATTCACCTCGTAGATAGCGAAAGGCAGGGTCAACCTCAGGCCGACCCTGCCCTATTTTACGCGGAATCGAGCAGAAAGAATTTGCTGATTTTACGTAGCGACACGGGTCCGTAGACTTCGTGCGATGATGATGACCGCCAGAAGTACCCCAGCCAGGATGGCGAGTGTGGGAACACCGATCTCATCCGCAAAACCCGTCGCCGGTAGCGCGGTCGCCGTTGGCGTCGCACCACCACCACCCTGCGCAGCCGCCAGCGTGGCTTGCGCTGCTGCTGTCGCTGTCTCGGGTGCCAGGGTTGGGAGCGTAAGGAAGGGCGTGGGTGTATCAGTCGGCAAGACCACCACCTGCGTCGCCGTAGCCGTGGTCGTAGGTTCATCTGTTGCCGTAGCCGTCGGCGTACGGGACGGCGTGAGCTGAACCACCGCAGCCGTTTGGCTGGCAGCCTGTTGCGTGTTTTCCAGGTTAATTTGGGCGACACGGGTCGGCTGTTGTTCTTGCTGTCGCGGGGCCAAGACAAAGGCGTAAACCACCAAGCAAATGATGCTCACAACCAACAGACCCCCCATCACGATCACAGCAATCACAAAGGTTCGATTGGACGATTCCTCCGGTAAAGGGGCACCTACCTCAAATTCTTCTGCCATGGTCTCTACTCCTCAGCGTTTCGGCTATACAGTGTCTTCCGAAACTACACCGTATAACTCTCTGCTCGATTATTGCAACACTTCGATATTCGCTAACGGGACATTGGTCGTCCCGATTCCATCAATTTCTACAGAAGCACTCTTTGCTCTGATACCACTCTCGTACACAATCGCTTGTTTTAAGACTGATTTGATCACTCCCACTTCACCAAGGTATGGCTCGTTTAAGATCCTTACACGAACGCCTGCCTTGATGGGAATGACTTCTTCGGGCAAACCCACCGGACGAGTTGTTGACAACGGTATCACAACTTCAGGTCGCTGCCCCGGCTGTGGCCATTCGGTCCCTGCGTCTATCGTGACCTCGCGACCAACATGTGACATAAAAAGCGTAAATGCTGGAGCAGTTATGGCCTGCTCGCCAAACCCCTCGGTAAGTAAGATTGGAAAGGGCAGGCGCCGGGCAAGTGGGATCAGATCGGCTGTCATAGCGCCCAAGACGACTCCCCGCACAGAGAGCTCAACCGCTTGGTGCAGAGGTGCAGGATGATCACAAACTCCGGCTACCAATACTGCGCCACGAAGATTTACATCCAGCTGATTGGTCTGCAGACGACCGAATGGGCCATCTCCAACGACGCGCATGACACCATAATCTGACTTCCCGTTGCCCCAGGCACCCTGTACTAGCGCACCGGTAGTTTCAATCGTAACAATCTGTGCGCCATCTGAAGCAACGATTACCCCTGGAAATCCAGCCCGCATTTGGAATAGCTGACCACGCGCTTCCAGTAACACCCGACCATTATTGATCGTCGCAATGCGGCCATCGGCCGGTGCGCGCACTGTCCTGCGAGTAAGCCCAACGGGACCGGCGATGACATCACCCGCATCCACACGTTCGCCTTGCTGCCTTGAAAGATAGCGACCAACCTCGCCCGCAGACACGCCTAACCCCTTGGCGATATCAAGATAGTAATATTTGGGATCAATCTCTGCCTCAGCAATAACATCGGCGGCCTGTACCTTTTCATTGACACGCACAGCGATCGTCCCAGGAACAGGAAGTATCCGTTCCCGGCGGATTGTTGTCAAAGCGATGACGTGTGTCACCGAGGGAAGAAATATCTCACTCATCATCAATCATGGCGATAGATGCAAGATCGGTGCCAATCTACTTCTCCATTGCCCCAAGGTCCCAAAGCCACTTTTCGTTTGAATCACGTCGGCGGGCTGGATCTGGGTCTAGTCTTAGCGGTCGGCCACGAGCATCGATGATCAACCCCAATGCCCCTCCGGCAATACGCAATGCACCCGCTTTACCAGGGCCTCCAAAGCCCACATCAATACCCCGCTCAGGCCGTAAAGTCAGCTTGGCATATTCGCCTTGCCTTAATGGGATCAATGCTAGTTGTCCCATGCGTACTTCACCGGCAATGGCATCACCACCATGTTCGGGTTCAACGTGCAGGGTGAGGATTTTGCGACCAGGCCTAGTACTCCCCACGGGTGCCACAATCGTACCCAGGCTGATGTAACTGCCTGACTCAAGGACATGCACAGCTAGCATCGGTACTGGGCCGGAGGCGGCACCCAGAGAGGGCGACAATCCGTGCGGATCAAGCACCATGGTGGTGATCCCCGTTGGTTCGAGTGCATCCAGAAGCACAAGCGCAGCATAGCCCGGGTGCGGAGCGCGGGCAAGCACACTCCCGCTAGCAATGATGGGCTCTGTGGGCGGCAACAACCAAGTCGATTTAAGATCCTTCCCCCGGGGCCAGCCCGAACGAGCCTGCCTCAAAGCCGTGCGAATTAGTTCCCTCGCAAGCGCTAACTCAATATTCAGACTTTGCATATCTGAAGGCACCAGGCCTGGGTGAACTGATTTATTGTAGATGTAGTCAAGAACAACTTTATCTGGAAGACTGATGGGTAACCAGCGGGTGACGTTTTCAAGGCTGCTTCGTTTTAAGAGCATCGGCAATGGTGTGCCCAACCCCAGGTCGGTATCAACACGCAGCCGGAGATCTCCCTCGAAGGAAGCAGCGATCATCGTGTGACTGGCCCCAACGTCTACACCTATGACGGCTTTCTCTGGGTCATAAATTTTACTCAGGTATTTGATCACCCGTCCGTAGGCATCAGCGGTGAGCATGAGATACCCACCAGACCATTGCTCCAGCTCCTGGAAGCCGTTGACCCGCTTGCCACGCGCCTCCGCAATCGCTTCACCAATGGCGAGGCGGGCATGCACAAGATCTTCCTGCCGTAAGGCTGGACGTACATTTGGGGCTTGGGCAATGTCAAGACGTCCCCCAAATCGGTCTGCTACAGCAGAAGCGAGGCGACGGTTGCCAGCATAAACCACTCTTGGTTGCTGTCGAGTCGGAATAAGGTTTACCCCGACGGCCACCAGATCAATCATTTGCAAGACAGATTCGCGCGCACCTCCATCCGTGCCCCCGACGACCAAAACCAAATCTGGTCTGGCTGCAGCGATGCGGCTGATCTTCTCATCATCACGACGGCGATCGAGCAAGTTGATAACTTCAACCAATTCAAGGTATGTCGAATCTGCCATGCGTCGTGCACTGGAGGTTGAAACACCGGGCATTAAACCCACCAGGACCGTGCGGACCTTTGGGCCGGCGGAGGCTGTAGCCACGAACACATCCGCCCCAGCACCTTTGCTGGTAACGGGCATAATTAGCAGGTCCGATTCATCAAGCAGCTGGCGGCCTGTTACCTCTTGTACTTGGTCGAGGGCCATGCGCACTCCCTCGCTCACGTCAAATAAAGGTGCCCCCGCGGTTGAGGGGGCCCTGCCTGTTGCGACGAGTCGGAAACGCCCATCGACAACGTCGAAGAGGCTTGCCCGAGTGCTCACGCTGCCCACATCAATCGCAAGGACCGTGTCAGCATCAAATACCCCGCTCATCGCTTGCTCACACTCCCCCGATCAACAACTGAAGGACCTGCCGTAGAAACTGGAAGCGTTGCGTTAGGATTAACATGCTCGCCGTCAATGTCCCAGCATACATCACCCCGAACGTGATGGCGATGAAAATGCGACCAATATAAGCCAGAACGGCCGTAATTCTCGACCGCTGAGCCTGTCCCGTGATTTCGCGGCGGGCGGCGAAGCGGAAGTAGATCAAAGTGCTGATCGTCGCCAAGAGCAGGATCAGCGCCCCGATCAAATTCTCCAACCACACAAAGGGTTCTTCACCGGCTGAAGGAAATATGCTCTCCTGGGAAAGCACATCGGCCGCCGCGTAACTCTGAGGGATCAAAGTGCCGGTTATCCCGCCTCCCACGATCACGGCAGCCCCGACCCCCACAAGCAGGGCTATTGGAAAACTCCCATAGCGCGCTAGCCGGGGAGATACTTTTAACAACAGCACCACGGTAAGCAGCCAGGGTATTAAGAAGATTGGGATTGCATCTGGACGAAAGATGCTGGCCGGGCCATTCTGAATAACAGGATCGATCAACGCCGGTCGAATCACATTCTGATAGGCGATCGAACCGGCATACCCCGAAGCGACACCAACAAAGAGATAGGTCGCAGTGCGGAAGAGGACGTTATCCCCGATGATATAGCTGAGAACCATGATCGTCAGCAAGGCGGCGAAGAACATACCCAAGAGGTCAAAGGAGAACTCAGCCATTCGCATCTCCTCTGCCTTGTTGGCGACGATTCAAAAACCAGGTCGCTGCGCCATAAATGCCGCCTGCAAGCAGGATCGATTCGACCGCAAACTTCATCGACCCGAATCCGTTCCAGCGAGCTTCAACAGTCAAATCTTGCCCACTCAATTGTTGATAAGCCAGCGCGGAGGGTAATCCGGTTAGAATCCCTTGTACCTGCTGGTTTGCGGCCTCAAAGTATGGACGAACAAGTGGCTCTGCCCCCGCACTGAGCACCATGATAAGCGGCGTTTCCCCGATCCATGGATGCGTTTGCTCGGCCCAATTGCGAGCCGTTTCCGTGCCAGCGGTGATGACGATGACGGCGCCGAAATCCGAAAGCCATTCGACATCTTTTACTAGAGGCGATTGCCATACTGATGCGCGATCCAGTCCCTCCGGGAGTTTAAAGCCGGTCAGGATAGCATCGCGCGGTGAAATAGCGAAAAGTTGTACTGCAGTGGGGCCACCTGAGAGATAGCCCAGATGTAAGTACTGGGCTCCATTAATCAGCGTCGCATCCGGGCGAACCTCACGCAGCAGTCGCTCTGCAAGCGGCGGTCCGCTCGGGTGTGTGGAAATTGTTACGATCGGCACCGATCGATCAAGAATATGCTTGAGTAAGGGGCTTGCAACGGTATCCAACTCACCACTGTAGCCAGGGGCAAAATCAAACACAACCAGGGAGGGTTTGTCTCCTGGAATGTCCTCGATCAAAGCAATCAGCGGTGCGGTTTCTCGGGGTACAACATCAGGGATTGAAAAGCCTGGGAAGCCGAGGCGTTCAAATGATCCCGGTAGGAACAATGCCAACAACAAGATGACGCTAATGCCCCAGCGCAGGATCGGCAAGCGCCTGCCCGTTGAAGCGGGAAGAGCAACATCCTTCTCTTCCTCTTCTACCAGACGATGGAGTAACTCGGCTTGGGCATATTGTCTTTCCGTGATCTCTAACTGGCTTGATATCACCGATGATGTGCGCGGCATCGCAACGACTGGTTCGGCCATCAGGACACCGCGCAAACCTGCCAAGGGGCCGGCAGATTCCACTGCCTGTACTTCTTCCGGCTCGATCTCGATCTCAGGTCTAAGACTGTCCACGGGGCGCATGGCCTCAAGCCAGGAGGGGAGCGTTGCCGGCGCTAAATCAGGACCCTTGTCTTGCACCTCCGCCTCTTCCGGAGTTGGAGGGGGCATCTCGGGCTTGAGTTCACTTAACCAATCCGGTAGTTCGATCGAATCCAGACTCACGTCATCGATCTCAACAACTGGCCGCTCTTGTTGGCCCCGCTCCATAAGTGCCGGGATGTGAGGCATTTCACCCTCTGTTTGGGGTGCATCACCCGGCAAGTCTTCATCCGTTGCTTCGACTTCCGCCTGCGCGCGTAGGACCTCCGAGCGTCGTAAGGCTCGATCCGGTGAACCCGGCACTCCAGGAAGATCCGAGAGCGGTCCAAGGTCAACCGGCGTTGAGAATGGGTCAGTCTTAGGCTCTTCCTCGTACTCGGGGGAGGGTGCTAAACCTTCTAAACCTTCAGAGACTGGACCTTCTTCGGCCTCTTCTGCGACCCCTTCTTCTTCTCGTAAGCGATCCAACCAACCTTCATCAGTCGGGGCCTCTTGCGGGGTCTCCCCCGATGCCTGACGCGCCCGGATCCGGGCTAGCCATTCAGGGACCTCCTCACCTTCACCTGCCTCTTCTTCACCTGCTGCGATAAATTCATCCATCCATCCAGGGATCTCGCCTGAGGGAGGACCACTATCATCATCTGAACTTGCCTCGGGCAATTCATCCAGCCAGTCTGGAGCATCAGACGCATCCGGTTCAGGAGGCCCAGGGGCGTCTTCCGGCGCTCCTTGCGGTTCACCACCACCAATCCCTGAACGGATGCGCTCGAGCCAATCATCCCCTGCCGACGATTCGCCCGGTAAGGCCTCATTAGTTTCTTCGTCGCCCATTCCTTGACCCGACGGATCCATGACGAGCGGCGTCAGACGAGCGCCACATTCCCTGCAAACTTCTGCCGTTTCGTCATTAGCGGCACTGCACATCGGGCAGCGGATCTCAGCCATTAGCGGTCACCGTACGGTCGATCGACCGCCATCAGAATGCGCATCCCGGTTACGATCGCACCGAGTGCCACACCCAGGAGCACACCGCGTGCGCCCCCTGCTGCTGCCACCTGTGCCAGCCAGTTTCGCAAGCCTCCAAACAGGGAATATAGCGGACCGCTACTCGCGATTAGCCCTGGACCCGAACCGATCAAAACCAGGAGCGCTGTGACGATAAAAATGCCGCTGATCAAGTCGCGACGCTGTGAAATGAGACGGAATCCCGCTAGAGTCAGACTCACTACCAGTAAGGCGCTTAAGCTGGCTTCCACGGGAAGTTGCACGTAGTTGAAGAGCAGAAGCACCACCGGGCTGTCCGGCCCAAAGACCAACCCCAGTACAAGAGTGAGGAAGAAGGCCACGATTAAGATGGCGCTGTATGGCCAGCCGGCTTGCTGATCGCTAACTTTGTTCCAATGAACACTGACGAGATTGATGAGTCCCAGGAATAGGGCGATCGCTGCAAGCAGGACTGCGTAGCGCATGAGCAGCAATCGCAGGGTGAAGAAGCTGGCAAAGAGGCTTCCGGGCGGGATTTGGTCAAGGCGCACAAAGTATCCAAGCAGGACGATGATTCCCGTTGCTACCGCCGTGGCTGCCCAGAGCAAATGCCCACCAATCCTCATAGGGAGACCCCGAATATACGCAGCAATGCTCCAAGCAGGATGCCTGCAACCACAATCATGCGCACCGCATCTTGCACCCGCAAGCTGGCTTTATGTACTGGCCCGACATCGAGGTAAGCGCCTGCGGCAAAGAGCTCTTCCCCGATGAGGGGATGCTCGGCCGTGGCGTAAAGTAGCGCCTGGGTTTGGGCATCATCGGTCCCGCCTAGCGTGAAACATCCAAAGCGTTCACCAAAATCTGCTGCCAGGGCGCCTTCCGCTCCAAATGAACCGGCTAGCACATGGACCGAGATATCCTCGCTGGGAATTAAGATGGGCAAGTTTGCCACGTAAGACCAGGGGGTGGGTCCTATCATGCGGCCCGAACTCGCCTGATAACGTTCTTCACCCCCCGCTTCAGCATAGGCGCTGCGTAGCGTATCTTGTGCCAGGATCGCCATTGCGCCATCACCCGTCGTTGCCACCACCGGCTTGTCGCTCAACGTTGTCGTTGAGGCGATACTTTTTAACAGGACGAGCCCGGCGTAGGCCGGGGCGCTGTCGGTGCCGATGACTGACCCAGTTCCCAAGGATAGGTGAACACGTTCCCCGGCCTCAACCGCACGCTCAATGGCCGATTTCAAGGCTTCATAGCCGCGGATCGGGCGAAAAACAGCCGGGCGGCGATTCTCCAGGATCAAGAAGAAGATGAGCAGCCCCAAAAAGGCCAAAAGAACGCCCAGGCCGATAAGATTATCTCCGCTCAAGTTTCCGCTCCTTCATCCGCACGCAATGCCTTAATAAGTCTCTCCAAACTTTCAGGGTCTTCCAACATCTGGCCTAAATCATTCCATGCGAATCCCTCAACCCGCAACAAAGGTTCAAGTGCGTAGATCGCCTGTGCACCCACAGGCGCCAAGGGACCGGCAGCATCTAATAGGGCTGCAAGGATGTTGCCTAAGCCTGTTCCCCCCATACGTGTAATCAGGCGCGCCAAACCATCTCGACGGTCGACCATCGCCGCGCAGTATAGCATAACCACTGCGGGACGAAAACAAGCGCTCTGCCCTGTGGCGCTTAAAGGCCAGATTTAAGCATGCCTGGTTGATTGT
>JBFFQB010000004.1:0-58263 GCA_041573795.1 Anaerolineales bacterium | reverse complement strand
TTGAATTCGCTCTGGTAGGGGGCGCAGGTCCAGATCGGGTTGCAGCCCATCCTCTCATAAGCCACCATCTGGCGCCGCGACTTTTCAGCCCATGAGGGATCGACAGGCCAGGATTGCCAACCATGCTCGTCCACGCCGCTTACATTCAACGTGCTGGGGACGCTGACCTGCGCGCCGAGCTCCACCAATCTTTCGGCGAAATCCAGCGTGGCGTCTCCCATATACAGCGAACTATCGATGTGCGCACCCTCGATATCGAGCAACTCGTGTGCACCCAAGATACGCGCCATGCGCACGATGATGCGCATCGCCATCTCCATACCCGGACCAAGCTTTCCATTGAGCTTCGCCTGATCGTGATCACTCATCCTAAGCATTGTCGCCATCGCTTCATTCTACATCAAGGCCGACCATAACCGCGGGCATATCTTTAGCAGCCCAAGAGTGTTGATAGTGTTGAAATGGCGAATCCTTAACTAGCCCTGCACGAACGTGACTTGCCCCACAAATCCCAAGAGTTCATCACGAGGAGGATAGGAATGTCACAGGTTTCAAGCACCGTCAGCGGCAGCAGCGACGAGCGTGAATATAAACGCCAAGTACGCGGTTGGGCCATGTACGACTGGGCCAACTCGGCCTTCAGCACCACCGTCGGCACTGTGTTTTTAGGTCCCTATCTGGCCTCTTTAGCGAACGAAGCTGCCCAGGCATACAGCGATGGTATGGCCCGATTGGCAGGGATTCCCATTGCACCGGACTCATTCCTGCCGTATTGCGTATCAATCTCGGTTGGACTCCAGGTGCTTTTCCTGCCAATCCTGGGCGCTATTGCTGATTACTCCCACTTGCGGAAACAGATGATGCGTCTCTTCGCCACGATTGGCGCAATTGCCACGATCGGATTGTTCCTGGTGGTGAGCTCAACATGGTGGCTGGGCGGCCTGCTCTTCATTCTGGCGAACCTGGCTTTTGGCGCCGCAATCGTTTTTTACAACGCCTACTTGCCCGACATCGCCGATGAGGACCGGCGTGATCAGGTATCCTCCTTCGGCTGGGCTATGGGTTACCTCGGCGGAGGGTTGCTCCTGGTCCTAAACCTTGCCTTCTACTTATCAAGCGAGTCATTGGGAATTCCTGGGGCCCTGGCCGTGCGGATTAACCTGGCCTCGGCTGGCGTCTGGTGGCTGGGTTGGTCCTTCTTCACCTGGGCGCGCTTGCCACTCATTCACGCTCGCCGCCCTCTCCCAGAAGGTCAGACATACCTGCGCGTGGGTTTCAAGCAGTTGCGCGCAACGCTGGGCGAGATGAAGAACTTCCCCGAGACGATTAAATTCCTCGTAGCCTATTTCCTCTACAACGATGGTATCCAAACTGTGATCGCCGTTTCGGCAACGTTTGCAGCGGCACCAATCCTTCGTGGCGGTCTCGAGGTGGACCAGGGGACTCTGACCCAGGTGATCTTGATGATCCAGTTCGTCGCTTTCGGCGGTGCTTTGTTGTGGGGTCGGCTGGCTGCTAGGGTTGGCGCAAAAAACTCCATCTTGATCAGTCTGGTGATCTGGTCGGGCGTCGTGACCTTCGCATACTTTGGTCTCTATGGGGAGACTCGGGTCCTGCAGTTCTGGATCCTGGGGGCCTTCATCGCCATGGTGATGGGAGGTTCACAAGCCATTAGCCGCAGTTTGTTTGCTCAATTGATCCCCAATGGTAAAGAAGCCGAGTATTACTCCTTTTATGAGGTCAGCGAACGAGGCACCTCCTGGACTGGCCCTCTGCTCTTTGGCATCATGAACCAGGCGTTTGGCAGTCTGCGCCCGGCAATCCTGTCGTTGATCTTTTTCTTCGTCATGGGATTGATCTTGCTGCCCTTCGTAAATGTCAAAAAAGGCATAGAAGCGGTTAAGCGATTCGACGCCGCCCAAGCTACTTGAGTCATTTACCGCTCTCTCCCCCTTTGGTACTTGAATGCTTGTAGAAGTGACCGCATAGCTCGCATCTAACAGCTTCTGATATGCTTGCGGCCGATTAAATCAACAAGCCGTGGACGATCCACGGCTTGCTCGTGTTCAAGGTAACGCTAACACCTATTTATTCCGCACCTGCGAACAACGTGCGCCCCATCCCGAGAGTGAACGGTGGAATGCCAGCGCCGGGGCGCACGGCGACCCGGATCGCCAGGTAGGTGCTACCCCATACAAAGTAAACAATGAACAGGTTGGTCAGACCGCGAGCCGTAATTTGTCCGGACCCGCTGCCCATCATCTGACTCAAGCCACACCTCGACCACCATCCAGGTGTTCCCGAATACGTTTAAAAACCGCTTCGAGCATAGCCTCTGTCAGTCGCCCCGTCTGTGTGTTCTGCCGACTAGGGTGATAGCAGGCCGCCAAGACCGGTAATCCAGCATCGATTGGATGCCAGGCGCCATGGGAAAATTTGAGGCGCGGGGGATCAAAACCCATCTCGCGCAGCGCACGCAGGTAACCATTGAAGGCCATGCCCCCCAGCGCCAGCACGACTTCTGCGCGCTTCAGAAACCGCATTTCTTCCCTCAGGTAGGGTCGGCAGTTATTCAACTCTTCTGCGACGGGCTTGTTGCCAGGCGGGACACAGCGCGCCAGCGCGGTGATATAGGTATCGATGAGTTGCATGCCATCCCTTCTATCAGTGGCATGCGCTTGGCTTGCAAACCCGGCGCGATGAAGCGCCGGGTAGAGCGTATCGCCCGAGCTATCGCCCGTGAACATTCTGCCCGTCCGGTTGGACCCATGGGCGCCTGGCGCAAGGCCAATCAGCACCAAGCGTGCCTGGTGATCGCCAAATCCCGGTACGGGCTTACCCCAATAATCCCAATCGAGAAACGCCCGCCGTTTCTCATGGGCCACTTGCTCCCGCCATGCCACAAGACGTGGGCAACGGCGGCAGGAGATCACCGAGCGATGATGCACTTGCCAGGAAGAATGCCGAGAACGCTCACTCATTCCCAGGCACCCTCCAGGATGAGCAAGGCTTGTTTGGTCCGAACTCCGCCTCGCCCGGAGTAGCCTCCCAACGACCCATCGGCAGCCAGCGCGCGATGGCAGGGGATGATGATTGGTATAGGGTTGCTGCCCAGGGCTCGTCCCACAGCACGTGCCGATCCCGGCTTACCAATGCGCCGGGCCAAGTCACCATAACTTACGGTTTCCCCAGCAGGGACGCGTTGAATGCCCTCAAGGACGGCGCGCTGAAAGGGTCTTAGCCTGTTTAGATCCAACTTAATGTCAAAGCTCAGGCGCCTGCCGGCGAAATACTCCTTCAGTTGTTCCGCAACCTGGGCAACCTGGGATCGCGAGCGCTCGAGCGAGGCGCGATAACGCTTATGCATGCGCGTGAGGAAATCCTGTTCACTATCGTCGAAACCCACTGCAGCAAGCCCTTCGCTGCTGACAGCGATGTAAATAGGTCCGAAGGGCGTTGATGAAATCACATCGTAGTACAGCACGCCGCCCATCTCCTCAGCCAATGCCTGCTTAACGTTGGCGATGACCTGCCGAGCCTCCCCTTTAGCTGGGGCAGCCGCAAAGGTCAAATCTAATAGCTCAGTAACGGCATCAGATTCGATCTGCATATCACCATCATCCAACCAAGCTCTGTTTCGTTTTTCATCGTGATGCATGGCTTTTTCCCTTTGCTGAGATAGAGTCTCCCAGCTTTTCCTTCAGTTTCTTTATCCCCTGGTAGACGTGTGCCCGGGCCGTTTCCGGAGTGCAATCTAACGCTTGCCCAATTTCTTCATAAGTCAGTTCATTGTATTTGCGCAGGAGGATCGCTGACCGCTGACGAAACGATAAGCGTGCCATCGCAGCTACGACCAAGTGCACTTGCTCCTTATGCAACAGCGCTTCTTGAGGACCTGCCATGATCTGATGCTCCCCCTCCATTGCAGCACGCTCGTCTCGCTGATGCTTTTGTAAGTGTGTTCGAGCTACGTTCGTAGCAATTTTATAAAGCCAGGCCCGGTAATTGGACTCCGACCACGTACGCTCAAAGGCTCCCAAAGCCCGCAGGTAGGTATCCTGAAGGCAATCTTCAGCATCCTGCTGGTTCCCTAGCATACGCACAAGATAGGCGTATAGCTCTCTACCGTACTTCTCCAACAAGTCAGTGAAGGGTGGACGCTGATCGGCGCTTTTGTTGAAATTTCGATTAATCATCAATGATATAACTCGGAAAGATCAAATTTGTGAAAAGAATTTGGTCTCCACCTCTCGATCAAATCCAGTGGAGACCAAAAATCAACCTAACCAATGGTGGGTCTTATTCTTCTGAATTTAGATTCCACAGTATGCGCAAACCATCGAGGGTGAGCCAAGGGGCCAGGATTTCGATCACCTCTGTCTCAGCAGCAATTAAGCCCGCCAATCCACCGGTTCCAATAACCTTCATATCCTGGCCAAGCTCCTTGCGAAAACGCGCCACCATACCTTCCACCAGTCCAACGTAGCCAAAAAGAAGTCCTGATTGCATCGCATGCACGGTATTGCGGCCAATGGGGCCAGGTGGCCGGCCAATCTCCACCCGTGGTAATTTTGCCGCCCGCTGATAGAGCGCATCTGCGGCAATCCCGATCCCGGGCGCGATGGCCCCACCAAGATACTCCCCCGCGCTTGTGATCGCATCGAAGGTCGTCGCCGTGCCGAAATCAACGACGCATGCAGGCCCGCCGTAGAGTTGCAGCACCGCCACTGCATCAACGACACGATCTGCGCCCAGGGCGAACTTAGGGTCCTCGTAACGGATCTTCAAGCCGGTCTTTACACCGGCGTCGACCACGAGGGGCGTAATCTTCAAGTAGTGTTCACACGCTTCGAGGAATTTTCCTGTGAGCGGTGGCACCACCGATGCCAGGGCTGCGGCGGTCAGGTCTTCACGCTTACACGCGGCGTGTTCGAGCAAGCCTAAGAGTTGAAGACCGTACTCGTCGGGCATGCGGTCGTGATCTGTCGCCAGGCGCCAAGCATCGACCAGCTCCTCCTCCCGGTAAAGCCCGAGGGTGATGTTGGTATTGCCGATGTCAATTGCCAGCAGCATAAGCACATCTCCTTACATTCCAGCGTCTATCCGCAAGTTCCATAGCTTGCATTCAGAATCATTGCGTGGTGGGGTTAAGCTCCCAGCAAGCGGTTATCGATCAGGCGCGTTTTCCCTACATATACCGCCATGGACAACAAGGCATGAGAAACGCGCCCTTCCAACTCTTCTAACGTCTGCGGATCTGCTGCCGAAACATATTCGACCTCCGCCAGCGGCTCCGAGGCTAGTATTTCGAGCATCTTCTCCCGCAGTGCATCAGCCTTATGCACCCCACTATCAAAAGCAACGACAGCAGCGTTGAGCGCTCTGGAGAGAACCGTCGCTGCCTGGCGCTCATCCTTGTTCAGATAAGTATTTCGGCTTGACATCGCCAGGCCATCCTGCTCGCGCACAATCGGACAGATGACGATATCGACAGGTAAGAGCAGGTCTTCCGTCATCCTTTGAATCACGCGTGCTTGCTGCGCATCCTTTTGCCCAAAGAAAGCCTTGTTTGGCTGGAAGGCGTTGAATAGCTTGAGCACAACCGTCGTGACACCGCGAAAATGACTGGGCCGCCTTGCACCTTCCAGAAATGTGGTGAGCCTTTCGACCTCCACCCAGGTGGGTGCGCCTGGTGGATAGAGATCGACGACATCCGGCGTCCATACCAAATCGACACCTTCCTTCGAGAGCAGCGCCAGATCACGTTCGAGATCGCGCGGGTAAGCCGCCAGATCTTCGCTTGGACTGAATTGGGTTGGGTTTACAAAGATGCTGACACCGACACTGTTGCATTCCTGCTTTGCAGCGCGGACAAGTGATAGATGTCCTTCATGCAAGAAGCCCATCGTGGGTACCAGCCCAAAGGGATCTGGAAGGGATGCTCGGGCTTCACGCAACTCGTCTAACCGCTCAACTACCTTCATCTTCACCCTCCAGATACGAGTGCTGCCTTGGCACGGACGAGCTTCCACAAACCCCAGTTGATGGGGGTCTCCATGTTTAGCTCAGCGCTAACCCGAGAAATGGCGCCACAAATGGCGTCGATTTCAGTGGGCGCCCCTCGTTTAATATCCTGCAGCATTGAGGAGAGGTTGGAGCTTGTGCGTTCCGCGACCTGGAAGGCAAAAGCGGCTGGATCTTCGGTGGTAAGTTGGATTCCCATTTTCTTCGCAACAGCGCCCACCTCAACCGCTGCAGCTGTCATGAGATCACGCCCGGCGCTGTGCTCTAGCAAGCCCCCATTGCGCACTTCCAGCAAAGCCGTGAGCGGATTGATCGCTGCGTTTACTGCCAGCTTCGTCCAGATCAAGCCATCTAAATCATCCTTACGCTGCACAACAAATCCTGCCGCTGCCAGGGTTTCCGCCAGAGCATTAACACGGGAGTGCGACCCGAGTGTTATCGGTCCGTCGCCGCCATGTTGAACATGACCTGGACCCAGCATTGTCGCCCCCGTGGTGGTCACACCCTCTGCGGTTCGGCTTTCCCCCAGAATCTCCTGGAGTACTTCCAGGTTCCCCAGACCATTTTGCAGCGTAAGAGCCAATCCATCCTCTGCAAGGCATGCCTGCACCTGTTCAGCGGCACGTTGGGTCTGCCAAGATTTGACTAAAACAAGTGCGGTTCTTGTGCTCCCGATAGTCTTTGGTTGGCGAGTCACCGCTACCCTGGCCTCGGTTTCATGGCCGTCCAACTCAATGACCCGGATGCCTCTCGTTTCGATCGCCGCCAGGCCTTCCTCCCATGAACCCAGTAGAGTGACAGCGGTGACCGGCGCGAGGCGCGAGGCGAACAAGCACGCCATCGCTCCACTACCGACAATCAGCAAAGAATCAAGTGGCATGTCAGCAACCCCGCATGCTTTCTCCAGGCACGAGCTCAATCATTATCAAGACTTTTGACCAGCGCTTCCCAGTTCTCGTCAGTCATCTCTACGCTGTGTTCTGCTGTGGGGAAGTTCTTGGTCGTCACCTCTTCACGGAAACTGACGAGAGCCTTATCCATGGCCTTATGGATCTCGGCATAGCGTTTGACGAAGCGTGGGGTAAAGCGATCGAACATGCCAAGGAGGTCATGTGTCACCAGAACCTGCCCGTCGCAATCCGGGCCAGCGCCGATTCCGATCGTAGGTATTGTCAATCGCTCGCTGACCAGTTTTCCAAGGCGAGCCGGGATCGACTCGAGCACAATCGAGAAACAACCGGCTTGCTCCAGAAGCAGGGCGTCATCGAGCAGGCGTTTGGCCGCATCGACCTCCTTGCCTTGAGCCCGAAAGCCGCCAAACTGATGCACCGATTGCGGCGTCAGGCCCAAATGGCCCATCACGGGGATTCCAGCTGCGGTGATTGCCTGCACTGCCTCAAGCCGCTCGTGCCCGCCCTCCAGCTTGACCGCGTCCATATTGGCTTCCTGTAAAAAGCGTCCGGCATTTCGCACTGCGTCTTCAACACTGGCCTGATAGGACATGAAGGGCATATCGCCGATCAGCAGGGCGTATGCTGCCCCGCGCGCAACGGCTCGGCAGTGATGGAGCATGTGCTCCATGGTCACCGGCAGTGTTGTTTCATATCCCAGGACAACCATCCCCAACGAATCACCTACGAGAATGGCATCGATCCCGGCCCGGTCGACGGCCAGCGCGGTGCCATAGTCGTAAGCCGTGAGCATTGTTATCGCCTCAGCACGCAGCTTCATCTCACGGATCGTGCGAGTGGTGATTTTCTGACGTGATGGTTCTTTCGAGGTTTTTGACATGGCTATCTCCTCCAACGAGTGAGATGCCCAACGGCCCGAGGAAACAACAACCCGCCCGGGCCAGAGGGGCGGGACAGCATGATTGAATAATCCTGCCGTCTCGGTCGGGGCCCGATCCAAGCGGCAAAATGATTATAGCAAAGGATTCACACCTTCACGCTAGGATTCTTGGATAAATTCGGAGATCCAGGGCGCCGCGGGTGCCATGGTGATCTCGGCCAGAGCAAGTAAAACCGTTTCATAGTTCACTCGCCAGCCCGCAAAATCTAGCCAGGCTTGATCGAGATCGTCGACCAGAGGCACCCCGTGCTTTTTCAGTTCTTTACACGCCTCCATGAAGTCATCGCGCTGGATGCTAATGGGATCATCAGGCCAATGGGGGTCTTGATTGTGTTTTACACCGAATAAATCAGCGATCGCCCGCAGAGCAACAAATCCGGCGCGTAAGCATAGGGCTTCCTGGGGATCGCGCCGCAGAGCAACCACCGAGCGTTTCAACGCTGCGCCGTCAAGCACTGCGCCGCAGGCTGTAACCCAGGAGGCTTCCGGGCGTGGAGATCGGAAGAAGACCAGGGCGGCCAGGGAAGTATGGCTCTCGACTAACGCGGCAAACCAGGCCTCCCAAGCTTCCCAGAAACTCGCCAGATCATCCAGCATGTTGATGCGCTGGAAGCGGGCCAGCATTTCAACTGCAGAAGGGGGCGAACCTGCCCGGACCTCCAGCAGCGTAACCGCGTGTTCTCGGTCTGAAAATGCGTTGTACATCGTCGGTAAATACGCGATTAGAAGGGCCACCAAGATCAACCCCAGTGTGGCTTCACTGAACTCCAGCATGGTGATCCAGAATCCTTCCCCCCGGGCAAAACCCAGCGTGAGGAGAGAAGAACCGCTGACGTTGAATGCTTCGACCCAGGGTCGAACCCCCAAAGCCCAGAACATGGCCATATAGCCAACCAAGACGACGGCCAACCACGTCGGGAGAAGCAACAAGAGACTGAAGGGGGCGTAAAACGCCATCACGCGATCACGTTGTTCGAAGGATCGCATGCGGCTAATCGGCAGATTGAAGAGCATGCGTACGATCCGAAAGACGGAGCGCGTGAGTCGATCGGGCGCGCTGCGCGGCAGCACAAATGTCCGCACCGCTGAGAGCAGTGCCGCGAAGGTCAGCAGTAATCCTGCCAGAAAAATGGCGACTTCCACGAATCTTTCGCCGCACGCTAAGCCGCTGCGGCGACAACCTCCAAATCCGTAATATGATCACGCTCGCGACTCGTTATGAGCAGTAATACAAAACCGATCAAGCCTGAGATCAAGGATGCGATAAGAATAGCAAGTTTTGCAGTCGCGAGTTGATCCGGGTCGGTAAAGGCGCTGTTGGTTATGAAAAGCGCCATGGTGAATCCTATTCCCGCCAGCCAGGTCGCGCTGAATAATTGCGACCACCCCACTCTTGCAGGAAGTTCTGCAATCCCAAGCCTTATGGCGAGCCAGGTAAAAAAGGTGATCCCCAGCGATTTCCCGAAAACCAGGCCGAATATAATGCCCAGGGCGATGCGGTTGCTGAACAATGCCCCAAAGTCTGTGCTGATGACCACGCCCGCATTGGCCAGGGCAAAGATCGGCAGCACCAAATAGGTTGCCCAAGGCGTCAGGCTATGCTCTAAACGCTGAGCCGGAGATTGCATCCGTTCTGCGATCGCCTCGAGTGCATGGGCTGCCGCCTGACGGCGGTCACTCATCTCGACTTCACTGCTGCCGATTGTGAGATCTTCACCCTCGACACCGCCAAGAACCGCAATACACTGCGCCATAAACGCCTGGGCGCGTACCCGTGTTTGTGAAGGGATCGTGAACGCTAGCAAGACGCCTGCGATCGTAGCGTGCACGCCCGATTGGACAAAAGCCAGCCACAGGCCAATGCCCAGTAGAGTATAGGGCAGCGGATTGCGCACACCTACCCAGTTCAGGGCGATCAAGACCAGCATAATGATGCCGGCAACACCGAGTGCACTCCACAGAATGTCGCTGGTATAGAACAAAGCGATTACCAATACCGCGCCCAGATCATCAACGATGGCCAATGCCGTGAAGAAAACCCGCAAGGAAAGTGGAATCCGCCGCCCCAGGAGTGCCAGCAACCCCAGCATGAAGGCGATATCGGTTGCCATCGGGATCGCCCAACCCCTTATCCCGATGCTGCCCGTGTTCAACAAAACGTAGAGCAAGGCCGGGAAAGCCATACCACCGATGGCCCCCATAAGCGGCAACGCCGCTTTACGTGGTGTATTCAGTTCCCCTACGGTGATTTCGCGTTTAATTTCCAATCCTACAACAAAGAAAAACAAGACCATCAAACCGTCGTTGACCCATTTCAGCAGGTACTTGGATAACCCTACCTCACCAAAGGTAATCGACAAATCCGTCTTCCAAAGATCAAAATAGGCGTTGGCAAAATTCGAATTTGCCAGAATCAATGCGATCAGCGTTGTGATAACCAGCAGGATGCCACCAGAGGCTTGCAATCGGGTAAAGCGGTTAAAGAGGTTTCGTACCTGGACGCCAATCGGTTTTTCGACCTCCTCAACCAGCGACTCGATGTCCCAAGGACCGTCATAACGTTCGCCGTTGATATAGAACGTTGGTGTTCCATTCACGCCACTTTGCACACCGCTTTTAAAATCTTCTTCAACACGATCCCTAAAACGGGCGCTTTCCAGGTCTTGCTGAAATAGGACCTTATCGAGACCGATTTGCTCCGCATACTCAGCCAGACTGGCATCATCGAGAGCGCCTTGATTTTCAAAGAGCAAGTCATGCATGTCCCAGAATTTTCCCTGCGCGCCAGCAGCTTCAGCTGCCTCTGCAGCGTGTTGGGCATTGGGATGCATTGAGCGGATCGGGAAATGGCGGTAGACGAAGCTCAGGCGATCACCCAGCCTCTCTTGTAGCTCTCCCACAATCGAATGCGCCTGCAGACAGTGTGGGCATTCATAGTCACCATATTCAACAATGACAACTGGGGCGTCGAGCGATCCTTCGACATGATCGCGTTCACTCACTGTCGGTTTTAATCGAGTACCCGGCTCACTCATGATTCATCCTCCCGATCCTGCTTTAATCTCCGGAGCGCGTCCAGAATCCCATTGGCGCCAGGGTTCACATCACCTGGTGAGATATGACTCCAGAACACACGACCTGCTTCATCCAGGACAAACAATGCCCGCTTGCTTGTGCCACGTCGCTCTTGATAGACTCCATAGCGTTGCGCAACCTCGCCCTTCGGTTCGAAATCAGAAAGCAGGGGGAAGCGCAGTTTTTTAGCCTCCGCAAATGCTTTATGGCTATGGATGCCATCCACAGAAATGCCCATGATCTGTGCATCGTATTCAGCAAATAGATCCAGCACTTCATTGTAAAGCACCATTTGATCACCACACACCGGGCTCCAATCCGCCGGATAGAAAGCAAGGACGACCGGTCGCCCACGCAAGGATTGCAAGCGAATCTCCCCACCTGTTGTGCTTGGGAGTGAGAATTCTGGCGCCGGACTTTCTAACTTAATTTTTCCTGTTGGAACTGCTGTTCGAAATTTCTTCAATAGCGCTTTGATCCACCGCATCGACGTCCCCTGCAATAATGAGTCTCGCTGACTGTTATGGCTCTCTATTTACGCCATCTGAATGGCCAATCATCTCCACGTATAACCCGAGATGCATTTAGCGATAAATCCTACCAGTTCAGATCGCTCGTCTACTGCTTGTGTCGGCCTGACACGTTCTGCATTATGGAAAGGCCCCGGATAACGCCATTGCCTCTCAAGGCTTATTATGAGCGGAGACAGGTGGTAATCCAACCCGAATCACGGAGTAGATAATGGCGTTGTGCCAGTTTACACTCGCTGCTATTCAGCCCTATTTTAACCAAAACATGATATCAAAAAGCACGCGGTAGAATCCCGGGCATAATGACAGATACCCCAGTTACTCGCAAGCTCTCCGAGATGGGCATAGCGCATACCCTGCATATTCATGATCGACCTTTACTCTCCCTGGAACAGGCGGCAGCCGAACGTGGTTTAAAGCATGGGCAAATTGTCCGCTCCTTGCTCTTCCGGCTTGAAGATCAGCAGTACATCCTCGTGCTGATTGCCGGTCCAGGTAAGGTTAGCTGGTCCAGATTGCGGAAAGCTGTAGGTGTGCGAAGGCTCACCACAGCAGATGGTGATGAGGTCCAAGCTGTTACAGGTTATTCTCCGGGTGCGGTATCACCAATCGGGCTCAAACAAAACCTTCGCATCCTTGCGGATCACGGGTTGAAAGAGCATGAAATTCTATCCATCGGCGCCGGGATAAGAAATGCCGGGATTATCCTGAAGAGAAAAGATCTGTTACGCGTGATCGAGGTTGAATTTGCAAATTTACTCGAGGCGGGCGAATAGGCTGTAGTTTATTTCAGGTTAGATCCTCATCTCCCATTGTCACGAAAGTAACGACCCCCTCGACAACATTCCCTAAGGCATTCAAAGTTGCTTCCAGGTTGCCGGCGATATTCATGCTATGATCGGCCCCATCGACCTGGATCAATGTAAACGCTTTTTCTCCCTGAATCTGCTCCAGCACACTCGCTTCAAAGAAGCGATCAGCAGTTCCCAATGCTACGCAAGCCCTCTGCGTAGTTTCCAGGAAGATAGGGTTGAACATGGCTCCGAGCGGGGGTGTAAGGTACACGGCATGGGTCGGGGAAGGCAGGGTCATTTGTTGGCAGAGCAGGCCAACCAAGACTGCGCCAAGTGATTTTCCCATGAGCACCAGGCGGGAATAGGCTCTGGTTGTCAATAGGGTTTGAAGCGCACGCTCACATTCAGCGAGTACATCCGCTATCGTTAGAGGAGAAAATGGTTCCCCGGCGGATTGATAACCGTAGGTGATCGCCGCCGTATCCCAACCCAAGCTCCAAAGCCCCTGGCTGGGATAGTACAACAGAGGACCGTCCACACCGTAATTATCCCCAGGTAAGGATACAACCAGACCCTTCGGTTCTCCTTCCTGCTGCATGTATTTATGTCTTAGAGGCTGTCCATTTTCCGCGACCAGGTCCAAAAAGGTTGGTTCTGGCATGGTTGACTCTCCTATTGGCAATTTCAGGCATGTTGAAGGGAGGGGAAACAGGGGTCAGATGGAGGTCAATCCCATGCGCACGATCGTGCAACCATAGCCCGGCGTATCAGGGACTTCAACTGGCTCTTCCGAGAGCACGGAAGCGACTGCATCCTTGAGGTAGAACCTTGTTGCCTCTCTCTGTCGAAAGTTGATGTCATCCAGACCACCACGGTAGCGTAACTTTCCCTCCCGGTCGATAACATAGCAGTGTGGTGTCGTTACGGCCCCAAGCAGATCTGCAAGCTTGTGATCGGGATCGAAAAGTACCATCTCCAGCTCGCGCTCACTGGCGACCGTTGCCACCTGCTGCTCCCCCTCGTTTGCATTGGATGCGATCATCCAAACATCGACATCCCCTCCCCATTCCTTGCGCCAAGTATCTATGAGCTCATCTGCTCTCAACGACCAAGGGCATTCAGCTGACCAGAAGACAAGCACAAGGATTGTTCCTAAAGCGTCTTTTGGGCCATGGGTCTTGCCCCGGATATCCTTTAGCTGAAAATCAGGAATACTCTTACCCAGCGCAATCACGGCAGCCAGCCTGGCAAGAAAGCATCTTCCACAACCTTCTTGCTCTCACCGCTGATCACATCCACAATCCAGATTTCCGCAGGCTGAGCGAGATCGGCGAGATATTTACGCATAAAAGCCAGATGCTCTGAATCAGGACTCCAAGCCAGGGAGGAAAAGGTCGCCCCGGGCTCACTGGTCATCGCTTGGGTCTCCGTTCGCTCACTATTCATCAACCATACTTGGCGTCCGGGTGACCAGCGCCCGGGATCAAGAAACTTACGCGTGAAAGCCACCCATTCCCCATCCGGGCTGAAGCTTGGTGAAGCATCTTCAACCATCCAATCGCCCGGTGAAATATCAACTGTACGACCACTGGTTACATCGACGACATAAAGATGGCTGTAGTAGAGTGGGCTACTTGCATCTGGTGAACCTTCTCCCGCGGATTGGTCTTCCTCCGGGAAGATGATGTCGGGATATACTAGTCGAGTGCCATCGGGAGACCAACTTCCCACGATACCCAAGCCTGTTGGAAGATAATTAATCGGCGTGATTTCTTGCTCCTCCCCAGGATTCACAAGGGCTAACGCCTTCAGGTCATCGTCGAAATAAACCAACCAACCCGTTGGCGACCAATTTGGGGTGTTCGCCGTATGTTCAGAGGGGCTGACAGGAAAGGGCTGCGTCTCGTTCAAGAGGGATAGAAGCCATACGCGCGTCTGGGATAGCAGCATCCGCCCCGCTTCCCCCATTGTAAATTCTGCCCGCTCGAATGCCAGCCACTCTCCATCAGGCGAGATGGCGGGTGCGCTGCACAGGGATTCAGCTTCGCACGATAGCAATATTCGGTCTTCGCGGGCGATCATGTCAAAGGCGCGCAATTCCGCCCCGCCGCCCTCAAGATGTGCGCTGTAGATTACCAGAGCGCCATCTGTGCTGGTGGTGTAATCCGTGACGCCCGCCTCACTCTCAGTTATTTGGACCGGCTCGCTACCTGGCTGCAGTGCCAACTGATAAAGGTCGCTTTTACCATTGCCTGGCCACAGATAAATTAGACGGGGTAGTCCCACTCTAAACGACCATCGTCGCTGCCTTAGCATCGGGACACGGTTGGTCCCCTGCGATCCAGCCAACAACCTCACGGTCACAGTACTATCGGCTGGCCAGGGTATGTCTGGCTCAAAAATCAATGTCTCCTCTTCCCAGTAAAACCTGCCCGGCAACACTGGATCGATCTGAATGCGTGCTTCGACGCTGAGGTCCATCATCGGCCGATTGAATCGCAAGCGCAGTCTACTTAAGGACGAGACGCTTCCCTCGGAATCCGAAGGACTGAATTCCACCACTCGCGGCGCATTGATTGTGATTATCAATGCGACCCCGATGAGGATCCCGGCACCTATGACGAGAACGCTGGGGGGGCGACGTCGGCTCGGTTTCATGGTCTTATGTCTACACTCACCGCACTCTGCAAGGTGACAAACACGCGCTATCGCACATGTCCAATACTTTGGCCTACTTCAACAAGTGACGCTTAAGCGCCTCAATCGCATCAACCGGTGTGGGGTCAACTCCATAAGCCATCGCCAGATAATAAGCCGCATAGTCACCATAGTGGAGCATACTCCATTGTTGGGCCATGCAGGTTTCGCCGACAGCTTCGATCACATCTGTATTGAAACCTTCAACCATCAAGACTTGCCGGGTTGCATCGATGCGTAGCAGATTGCGTGGGTGAACCATGCTGCCACGCAGGAAGATCACCATGGTGCTACTAAAGAGTGCTTCCGGATGCAGTACGCCTGCGACCATATTGTGGTCCGCCTCAGGTAAGGCTTCAAATTGCGCAACGGCCTTGGCCAGTTCAGCGATCTGCGTTCGCCAGCGCCTGGCAACAGGCTCTAAAAAGTCGGATCCCAGGATCATTGGCCATCTTTCAATGAACTGACCAGCAATGCGCTTGGCTTGATTCTTGACCACAGGTACATCGGCGCGAATTTGCGCCTGCTGGTCACGCAGGGTGGCCAGCGTTCCCTCAAATTCATCCTCTGGGTCGGGGATTAAACCCAGCCGTGTGAAGAGCGCTAAGAGTAAACCAAAGCTATATCCAACAGCTGCGCGCGGTTGCCCCGCATGTTCAAATTGCCATACTGGAGCACCCATATCGAGAGCTGCCTGCGCAAGCTTACCCCCAGTGGTGATTGCCAGTGTTTGTGCTCCGCATTCACGCGCACTGGCTAAAGCCGAGAGGCTTTCCTCGGTATTGCCCGAATGGGACGAAACCACCACGAGCGTGCCATTACCGGCCGCAAAGGCGGGAATATCATAATTGCGCCAAACGATCACCGGTACCGTTGCCATCGGCATAGCATAGGATGCGAGCAGGTCGGCTCCGATCGCAGAACCACCCATGCCGGCCAGGATCACTTGCCTTACCCTTGCGATCTCGCCCAGCGGGAAACGGCTCCCTACCTCCCAGGCTGTTTCGAGTTGATCCGGCAAACTGTCAATCGCATCCAACATGCCACCCGGATCTAACTCGCCAAAACGCCTTGTGTCATCGAGATTCATTCATCCTCCAAACTGATGTTGTAAATTTTATTGCGTGACCATCCTGAGAGCGATGCGATTGACTTGGCCGCTTCGCTCCGTGAGGCACCCTTATCGAGCTCACGCGCCAGGGCATGGCGAACTTCATCTTCGGTCCAGCGGGCAATATCTTCTACCCCGCCGAGGATCAGGGTGTATTCACCCCGGGCTCCCTCATCACGCACGCGCCGCACGAGTTCCTCCAACGAGCCGCGCATGATCTCTTCGTGCATTTTAGTGAGCTCGCGGCACAATACCAGTGGGCGATCACTTCCAACAACATGCAAGAGTTCCTGCATGCTTGTCAGGATGCGGTTGGGCACCTCAAACCCGATCGCAGTGCGGTTTTCCAGCTTGAGCGATTGGAACAAAGCTGCTCGCTCGTTCCGCTTGCGGGGAATATACCCAAAGAAGATGAAGGCGTCGGTAGGTAATCCGGAGGCGGTCAGGGCAGCGATAGGTGCAGAGGGTCCAGGGATCGGCGAAACCGTGTGACCGGCTTCTAAGGCTTCACGAATAAGCGCGAATCCGGGATCGTTCAGGCCTGGGGTACCCGCATCGGAGATCAGGGCTACATCACCGCGTTCAAGTGCCGCCAGGATTTGCTTTCGCTTCCCCGGTTTGCTGTGATCATGGTAGCTCGTAAGGGGAGTGTGGATGTCATAATGCGACAACAATCGGCGTGAGTGGCGCGTATCTTCGGCCGCGATCAAGTCGACCTCCCCAAGGATTCTTTTCGCCCTCAGGGTGATATCTTCCAGATTGCCGATTGGCGTGGCTACGAGATACAGCTTGCCCACGCCGGTATTGTAGCAGAGGTAGGTTCGTGTATCCCGAACATAAGCAGCGCAATCCCTACGGCATGCTTGTCGGTCCACGTATCCGAAGCTGAGATACTTGTCAGATGGATGCTCTCGGATAAATCGTCGGGGGACCGATCTCAGGAGCTTTCGGGCGTTGGCCTTCGATCAGGGCCGCTCTCACAACCTCTGCGCTGACGCTCTTGCTAGCGCTGCCCTTCTACCAGCGTATGATAAAAACAACCCCCCGAAGAGGATATACCTTATATCCCAAGTTCTCCCTATTCAGCCTAAAGCCGCCGCACTGGTTGACGTAGGATTGTCTTCAACTTCTCAGTAGCCACCCGCCTTGGATCACTCAGGTAGATCTCGTGATGCTTGCCATTTTCGGTTAGATTGTTTGCGGGCAGGAATTGCTTGTGCAGTCGTTCAATCGTTGGGGCTTCGTCGTCATAGGATCCTATGTGCATAATCTGAACGGAAAGCCCTTCATCATACGTTTCGAAACGTAAGGCTTCAAGCGCCGGTAGGTCTTTCTTTGAAGCAGCATGGGTGCGGGCCGCGTCGATAATCCCTTCTTCGATCCACTCAGGTTGCATAATCATCATCGTCCAGAACCACTCATCCTTCACATCTGTCATTGTGAATGTTTGCATATCCTCAGCCCACCAGAGTCCTTCCAGGGGAGGAACGGTGTAATCACGTTCCAATTCCTGCTTACTTGAGAACTTAACGGCATAGGCAACTGCATACAACGTTTCAAGTGCCTCCTGGTAGGCGACGGATGTATTTGGATCGCCCTGACCATCCACCATCAGAAAGTTCATTCTTGGAACTTCAACGATGACAAAATCTTTTTTGGGGGCATTGTATAGATGCTTCAACGTTTTTTTGAAATCGACTTTATCCATCTTGGTTCTCCAATGATTGAATGTAGTTGCCTAGCCAGGCCAATTCTGTTGCGATCATCGCCGTGCTGTAATCGAACATCGCTTCCACGAAGTCAGGTAGTGGCCGCTGCGCTTCGGCGCGCGTGAGCAATTCTCCCAACCTGGCCTCCTGCGCGGCACTGTATTGGCGTAGCGCCTCCACAGCCTGATCCCTTGTAACGAGCGGGATGTTTGCCAGACCCAGGAGCAATGACGAGTTCGGTCGCCCGGGAGTCGACAGGGCCTCAACGACTGCGGCGGTTTGAGCTTGTCGACCGGTTTCTGTTATCCCAAACACTTTGCGGGGTGCGCCCTGACCAACGCTCAGGCCAGCCTCCGCTTGGATCCAACCCTTCTTTTCAAGCTTCTTTAAGACCGCGTAGATCGAGGAGAAGCCAATATCAGTCCAATCACGCATGTTCCGTTCTTCGATCTGCGTCTCGATATCATAGCCATGTCGTGGCTGCTCTAAGATCAGGGAGAGTACCGCCAGCTCAGCATTTGTCATACATTATCCTAACTAAAGAATATTCTATATATAGAATATTATAGGTGTGCTTCTTTGTCAAGCCCACAATCTTCAGATCCATGCGCTGCCATAAGAGGTGGTAGGCAAATCACGTAGAGTGGTTACAATATAACCATCCACGGTCTATTGTCACGAATGCCTCCAGAAGGGTTGGTCCTCAATGCTCAAGCAACTTCCCCCTTTTGCCACAGTCAATATCGGCAGCGTCCCGCACCTTGAAGCACAGGAGATAACCGCTCGGCTCAACGACAGCCTCGACATCCCGTCCTGGCCTCAACTACCACGCAAGACCTTCCTCGAGAATATGTACACTCAGTTTAGCGCCTCCCTTCCCGCACTTATCCTCGATGAGAGCAAGGAGAAAATAAACTTCAACACTGAGGGAGATCTGACCGCGGCCATCACGCCTTTCTATGAAAGGGTGCTATCCGATGATCTTGAATTCTTTGCTCTGCCCGAGAGTTATGCCAGTGGTTTTTATGCACTTAAACAGCAATTAGACGCCTCGCATGAAGGCTGGATCAAGGGCCAGGTCACGGGGCCGATCAGCTTCGGCTTGACGGTTACCGATCAGGATCTGCGTGCCAGCCTCTACCACGAGCATCTTGCCGATGTCATTCTAAAAAATACCGTTATGACCGCTCGCTGGCAGATTTCTGCGCTTAAGACACTGCGTCCCAATGTAATGCTCTTCGTCGACGAGCCCTATATGGCATCGTTCGGTTCGGCTTTCATCAGCCTGAGTCGCGAGCAGGTACTTCAGATGCTGGATGAAGTCTTTCAGGCTATCCACGATGAAAACGCCCTGGCCGCAGTCCACTGCTGCGCCAATACCGATTGGTCTGTACTGCTCGCGACCCAAGTCGATATCCTCAGTCTCGATGCGCAAGGTTATCTCCATAATCTGGCACTCTATCCGGAAGAACTGAGCGCTTTTTTTGCACGCGGCGGGCGAATAGCCTGGGGGATGGTCCCAAACAACGAGACGATAAATACCACCAGCGCTGCCCAGCTGGCCACATCCCTGCGGGATGGGATCGAAGGGATTCTCCAACGGGCTGCGCAACGCGGCATCGAGTTGCCCACAACCCTTGATCCGATCAGTCTACTCAGCGCAAGCTGCGGATTGGGATCTACCAGTGTCGAGATCGCTGACCAGGTTATCGATACGCTCAACGCTACCGCACTCAGCCTACGCGAATGACAATCGACGGCCTCAGTCCATATCTTGCAGACAATTGACATCCGTTTTCTGCGCATGGTAAACTGACAAAACTTATCAACAATTAAATGTCCGGAATACTCATCGAGAGAGGCGGAGGGACCGGCCCGAAGAAGCCTCGGCAACCCTTGTCCTTGTAGATCATCAAGGCGGAAGGTGCCAACTCCGGCAGAAGGTTATACGGCGAGCATAACCGTCTGGAAGATGAGAGGAAGCACGTGAGTCCACGTCGAGCCTCTTCTTCCACGAAGAGGTTTTTCTTCGCCATGGCGTGAATAGCACACGCAGGAGAGTTCTAATTGAAGCAGCGTGAGATCACCCACCGAGCCTATCTTGACGCACTTGAGAAGCGAGTGCTTGTATTTGACGGCGCCATGGGAACCAGTCTGCAAGCCCAAGAACTGACAGCAGCGGACTTTGGCGGGGACCACCTCGAAGGCTGCCACGACCACCTGGTGATCAGCAAACCCGAGGCGGTAGAACGCGTCCATCGATCATTCCTCGACGTCGGTGTTGACGTGATCGAGACCAATACATTCCGTGCAAACCGCATCACCCTTGGTGAGTATGCTCTCGAAGATCAAGTTCACGCCATTAATGTTGCGGCAGCACGGTTAGCACGCGACCTGGCAGATGAATACGCTACTGCCGAAAAACCGCGCTTTGTCGCAGGTTCTGTCGGACCCACTGGAAAACTACCTTCAGCCAACGACCCCGACCTTTCCGATATCAGCTTCGATGAACTGGTGGATATCTTTGCCGAACAAGCACTCGGTCTAATCGAAGGAGGCGCTGACCTGCTGCTCATCGAGACCTCCCAAGATATCCTCGAAGTCAAGGCTGCCATCCAGGGATTTCAGCAAGCCTTCGAGCAGGCCGGAAAAAGCCTTCCGATCCAAGCCCAGGTGACTCTCGACACTTCAGGGCGCATGTTGTTGGGCACCGATATTGGTGCCGCGTTGAATATTCTCGAGCGCCTGCCCATCGATCTTGTAGGATTAAATTGCTCTACCGGCCCCGAGCACATGCGCGAACCAATCCGCTTTCTGGGAGAAAACGCCACCTTGCCTGTGTCCTGTATCCCGAACGCTGGATTACCCCTCAACGTCGACGGACAGGCGGTATATCCACTCGAGCCAGAACCTTTCAAAGAGGATATGCTCGAGTTTGTCGAGAAGTATAACGTTGGCGTTGTCGGTGGTTGCTGCGGGACCACACCAGAGCACCTCAAGTTGCTGGTCGAAGCAGTCGGCCAGCATGAGCGCCCACCACGGCCAGAACATCACCCGCCACATCTTAGCTCAGCCGTTCGCAGTGTTCCCTTACATCAAGAGCCGCGACCCTTACTCATTGGTGAGCGCATCAACACACAGGGCTCGCGCCGCGCCAAACGCCTTTTGCTGGCTGAGGATTACGATGCCATTGTCGAACTTGCCCGTGATCAGATCGAAGGGGGCGCCCACGTTCTCGACATTTGCGTAGCCCTGACAGAACGCAGCAATGAGCCTGAGATGATGGCCGAGGTCATCCATCGTTTGGCCATGACAGTCGAAGCGCCCCTGGTGATTGACACGACTGAACCCGAAGTGATGGAAGCCGCCCTTAAGATCAACCCGGGTCGCGCCTTGCTCAACTCCGTAAACCTGGAGGCCGGTCGCGAAAAACTAGATCGCGTCCTTACCCTGGCTAAAGAACACGGGGCAGCCGTGATCGCCTTGACCATCGATGAGGAGGGCATGGCGAAATCCGCCCAGCGCAAGCTCGAGATCGCCCAGCGAATCTACAGCATTGCGGTCACGGAGTACGGTCTCGAACCAGAAGATTTGATCTTTGATGCGTTGACTTTCACGCTCGCCACGGGTGATCCGGAGTATGAAAATTCGGCCATCGAGACGATTGAGGGCATCCGCCAGATCAAAGCTGCGCTACCAGGCACGCTAACATCTCTGGGCGTCTCGAATGTCTCGTTTGGACTCAGTCCACAGGCTCGTCGTGTTCTTAACAGCATCATGCTTCACCACTGTGTCGATGCCGGCTTGGATATGGCCATTGTCAATCCGGCGCACATCACACCCTATGGAGAAATTCCGCCTGAGGAACAGAAGTTGGTTGATGACCTAATCTTTAATCGCCATCCAGAGGCCTTGCAAAAACTGATCGAACACTTCGAATCGGTGACGCTTGAACCCACTGATAGCGCCAGTGATCCCACCGCAGGAATGTCACCTGCCGAACGACTACATTGGAGTATCGTTCATCGCCATAAGGAGGGCGTGCCGGAGGGTATCGATCTGCTCCTTTCCACCGCAGGGCCAGAAGAGCAGTCGGCCCGAGCTGTCGAGGTACTCAACTCCGTTCTCCTGCCGGCAATGAAGGAAGTCGGCGACAAGTTCGGATCCGGCGAATTGATCCTGCCCTTCGTCTTGCAGTCCGCCGAGGTAATGAAGCTAGCCGTCTCCCACCTTGAAGGCTACCTTGATGTGCAGGAAGGGGTCAGCAAGGGTAAAGTTGTGCTGGCCACCGTTTACGGCGATGTACACGATATCGGTAAGAACCTGGTGAAAACGATTCTTTCCAACAATGGCTACACGGTACAGGACCTGGGGAAACAGGTCCCTGCCAACCTGATCATCGACACCGCCATCGAATGGGAAGCGGATGCAATCGGGTTGAGCGCCTTGCTCGTGAGTACCAGTAAGCAGATGCCATTGATCGTGAATGAGCTCCATCGACGAGACCTGCAAATTCCCGTTCTCATCGGGGGTGCCGCGATCAACCGCCGCTTTGGCCGACGCATCCTCTTCCCTGAAGAGAATACCCCTTATGGTGGTGGCGTGTTCTACTGTAAAGATGCCTTTGAGGGTCTGGATGTGATGGACCAACTTCAGGACGAAACACGACGGGAATCCTTGCTTCAGGATCGCTTGCAGCAGGCTGAGCGAGAGATCCAAAAAGATCAGGGTGGCACAGCAACGGTCAGCCGTAAGGCGCAAATCATGCCGGCACAGCAAATTCCACAACCGCCGCAATGGGGTCCCCATATAGTCGAACGCATGCCGCTCGAGGCGGTCTTCCAGCACCTGGCCAAGAACGAGCTCTTCCGTCTTTCATGGGGCGCCAAGAATACACATGGCGAGGATTGGGATCGGTTGCGAAAAGAATATGAGACACGCCTGGAGCAGATGCAACGGCAGGCATTAAACGAAGGTTGGTTAAAACCCCATGGCGTTTATGGCTACTGGCCTGCTGTATCCGAAGGAAATGATCTACTTGTCTTCGATCCTGACACGATCCAGGGAGAGCCACAGGAGCTTGTGCGCTTTTCATTCCCACGCCAGATAAGCGGCGAGGGTCTTTGTCTTTCTGATTATTTTCTCCCGCTCGATTCTGGGGAGTTCGATGTCCTCGCCCTGCAGGTAGTAAGTGTGGGAAAGGAAGCAACAGAACGCTTCGATGAACTTCAAACAAGCGACGATTACAGCGAGTCGTATTTCACCCATGGACTTGCCGTCCAGACTGCAGAAGCAGCGGCCGAGTACCTCCATCGCCACATCCGCCGAGAATTAAAGCTTCAATCCGATCAGGGCAAACGCTATTCATGGGGTTATCCCGCCATCCCGGAGTTAGAGGATCACGCCAAGGTCTTCCACCTGCTCCCAGCTGAGGAAGCGCTGGGAATGAGCCTTTCTCCTGCCTTTCAACTGATCCCGGAACAGTCGACCGCGGCGATCATCGTACATCACCCACAGGCGAAGTATTTCAACGTTGGCGTGAGCCGGGTTGAACAGCTCATGCGAGAATGATGCCATGGCAAACCCCGATCTCCTCCAAGAGCTGCTTGAAAAGGATGGCATCATCCTGGCCGACGGTGCCATGGGCACCATGCTCCACAGCCGCGGTGTCTCCTTTAATGCCTGCTTTGATGAACTTAACCTGACACAGCCCGCCCTCGTCGCCGAGATTCATCAGGAATATATTAGTGCCGGCGCACAGATCATCGAGACAAACACCTTCGGCGCGAATCGTTACAAGCTCAGCGCCCATGGCCTGGAAGATAAGGTGCGTGAGATCAACCAGGCAGCTGTCAAACTAGCTCAACGCGCCGTTGAGGCATCCTTCAAACCCATCCTGATTGCTGGCAGCGTCGGGCCCCTGGGTGTACGCCTGGCCCCGTTTGGTCGGGTACAACCTGAGCAGGCCTTCGACGCATTTAGGGAACAGATCGAAGCCCTTGCAGAAGCAGGGAGCGATCTACTGATGGTTGAGACACAAACCGACCTGCATGAGGTAGCGGAAGCGGTACGCGCCGCTAGAGCGGTATGCCAGCTGCCCGTGGTGGCGACGCTAACCTTCACCCGTGACGACCGTACGCTCCTGGGCGATTCTCCCCAGCATGTCGCCCGAACATTAAGCGAATTAGGTGTAGACATCATCGGTGCGAATTGTTCAAGTGGGCCGGCGCAACTCCTAAGGATCCTATCGTTGATGCGGAGTGCTGCTCCCCAGGCACACTATGCAGTCATGCCCAATGCCGGTTGGCCCGAGCGCGTATCGGGTCGCATCATGTACCCCGCAACCGCTGAGTATTTCGGCGATTATGCCCGCTCCTTTTGCGAGGCCGGCGCGGTCTTTATTGGCGGGTGTTGTGGGACCACGCCCGATCATATCGCTGCAATGCGCCAGGCACTGGATGAAGGCGAGGGGGTTTGCCTTGAACCTGAAGCCCTTGACCTCGAAGTGATCAGCACCACACCCTCCGCTTCCAGTGAACCACCAACGAAGTTAGCGCGTTTATTTGAAGAAGATCGTCTCGTCATATCGGTCGAAATGGATCCACCGCGCGGCTTCTCCACACACAAGCTGCTGGCGGGCGCCAGTTTACTAGCCGAAGCCGGCGCTGATGTCATCAACGTTGCCGATAGCCCGATGGCACGCATGCGTATGAGTCCCTGGGCAGTCTGCCAATTGATCCAGTCGCAGGTTGGCCTAGAGACCGTTTTGCACTTTCCCACTCGCGGGCGCAACTTGCTGCGCGTCCAGGGCGACCTGCTCGCCGCTCATGCGCTTGGTGTTCGCAACGTATTTGTTGTCATGGGGGATCCCACCGCCATCGGCGATTACCCTGATGCCATGGATGACTACGACCTGGTGCCGACTGGACTGATTCAATTGATTCAACAGGGATTCAACCAGGGTGTCGATCATGCCGGGAGTGACATTGGAGAAGCAACCTCATTTTTCACTGGTTGTGCTCTTAATTTGTGTGCACAGGATCTCGATCGGGAGATGCAGTTGTTGCAGAAGAAGCTTGCAGCCGGGGCGAGCTTCGCCTTGACCCAACCAGTGTATGAGCCTGAACTGGCTGCTAAGTTTATAGAGACCTATGAGGCTCGCTTCGGGGAGCTACATCTGCCGATTCTGGTTGGTTTGCTACCGCTCTACAACGCCCGCCATGCATCTTTCCTGCACCACGAAGTACCGGGCATTCAAATCCCTGACCCAATACTGTCCCGGATAGAAAAGGCGGGGGATGATGCGCCTAAGACCGGTATTCAAGTAGCGATTGAGCTCTTCGACGCTCTCTCCACCATGGTCCAAGGTGTCTACCTCATGCCCCCTTTCAGCCGCTATGATATGGCTGCTGAGATCATCGAAGCCATCCGCGGCAAAGCCTAGCCTCCCCAGAGCCATGACCCGCCAACGTTAGAGCGGCCTGATACAATCCTTTTGATCTTAGCTTACAGGAGTGAATGATGAGCGAGTTAGCTCAGCGCGAGCTAGTACCCCCTCGAGGTGAAGGCCAGCGCGCCCTTACAGGACAATCTTTGGCCGAGTTATACGCCATGCTGGGACAGGAATGGATGTTGATTGATGACCATCACCTTCAAAAAACATATTCATTCAAGGACTTCCAGGAGGCGCTTGACTTTACCAATAAAGTAGGTGCTTTGGCCGAAGAGGTCGATCATCACCCTGAGCTATGCCTCACCTGGGGTAAAGTGACGCTGACGATTTGGACCCATAGTATCGGTGGTCTCAGTGAAGCTGATTTCGTCTTTGCGGCACGGGCAGATGGCTATCTTCCCTGATTCGGCGCCAACTGCTTGACTTGGTATCGGCACAGTGTAGAATACAAACCATCGACGAAAAGATTCGAGGTCTACGTGAAACCGCTTCTCGTTCGTAGCCTTCCAATGGTCATGTGTTGTCTGCCGTCGCCGATGGAGCGAGGCTCATCGGCTCGGGCCAGATGCGCTTGATCGCAATTTGCCCCGGCAGCTTACTCCCGCCAGCCTCAAGCTGGCGGTTTCTTTTGCCGTAAAGGTTTCCATCACTCCTGCTGAACGAGGTTCATTATGACTGAAATCATCCATGTCTCTGTAGCCTGGCCTTACGCCAATGGGGATCTGCATGTTGGCCACCTGGCTGGAGCTTACTTGCCGGCGGATATCTTCGCTCGTTATCATCGCCTGAGAGGCAACCGTGTTCTGATGGTATCTGGATCTGATTCGCATGGTACGCCAATCACAGTTGAAGCCGATAAACAGGGCAAGTCTCCGCGTGAGCTATTCGAGTTTTATCATCAGCGCTTTCTGGAGGCACAGCAAAGCATCGGGATTAGCTACGACCTATTTACACATACGGACACCGAAAATCATCATCGCATAGCACAAGACTTCTTTACTCGCCTTTACGAAAACGAGTACCTCTACCGTCAAACGCAACAGCAGCTCTATTCTGAAGCCGAAGATCGATTTCTACCAGATCGCTACGTTGAAGGGACCTGTCCGATCTGCGGTTACGAGGAAGCCCGAGGGGATCAATGTGATAATTGCGGTAATCTTCTAGATGCTCTTGAACTGATTAATCCCCGCAGTAAAACCGATGGCAGCAAACCAATCGTGCGTGAAACGGAGCACTTCTTTCTCGATCTGCCAGCCTTTACCGATGAACTGCTCGCCTATCTTGAACGACAGGGGGCTACCTGGCGACCGAACGTGATCAACTTCGCCCGCAACTTCATCGAGGGCGGGTTGAAAGGACGTCCGGTCACGCGCGACGTTGAGTGGGGTGTCCCAGTGCCGCTTGACGGTTGGGATACCAAGCGCCTGTATGTCTGGTTTGAGGCCGTAATGGGCTACTTCACCGCCTCAGTTGAATGGGCTCACAACATCGGTCAGCCCGAAGCCTGGAAGGAATGGTGGTTCAACCCCCAGGCTAAGATCTTCAACTTCATTGGCAAGGACAACATCCCCTTCCACACAGTGATCTGGCAGGCCGAGCTATTGGGCATCAAGAGCATCTACGATGAACCGGAAAACCGGCCTTTGAACCTACCCTATGACATACCAGCCAATGAATTCATGAACATCGAAGGGGCGCAGTTCAGTAAGAGTCGCAATTGGGCAGTATGGTTGCCGGATATCCTCGAGCGCTACCACCCGGATGCGATCCGCTTCTATGTCGCCGCAGCGATGCCAGAAGCACGCGATAGCGATTTCTCCTGGTCTGAATTCGTCCGTCGCAACAACGACGAGCTTGTGGCCGCGTGGGGCAACCTCGCCAACCGAGTCTTGTCCTTTGCCTATAAGCATTGGGAGGGTGTGGTACCGCAGCCGGGAGATTTACGGCCGGAAGACCAGGAATTGATTGAAAAAATGGAGGCGGGATTCGGAACAGTGGGCGAGAAACTTTCCGCAGTTAATTTACGGGCCGCGCTAAATGAAGCCCTTGCACTGGCGCGCGAAGCCAACGCCTACCTCGATCAGGCTCCATGGTTCAGCGTGATCAAGGATGATCCACTGAAGGCCGCGACCACAGTCTACACTGCCCTCAAGGCGATCGATTCGCTCAAAACCCTTTTTTCGCCATTCTTACCCTTCAGCTCAGAGCAACTCCACCGGACTCTTGGTTATCAAGATCAACTCTTTGGCGAATTGCGCATCGAGAATTTTCAAGAGGAGCAGCGGTCCCATAAAGCGCTTGTCTATGATGGGACAAATGCGCGAGGGCGCTGGCAACCCAGCCAACTCGCGCCCGGTCAGGCATTATTACAACCCGACCCACTGTTCCCCAAGCTGGATGAAGAAATTATTGATCAAGAGCGTTTGAAACTTGGTCAGCCACGCTAACGGATCGCCTTCAGTGGGAAAAAGCGCGCTCGTCCAGGCTGTCAGGGGAATCCTAGTACTTTGTTCTCCCTGGTATCTAAGGTTGGATTGACCCAAGGGCGTAGGAGTTCTACAATCTAACCTTGAGAATGATCTATCTGCCGTAATTCATGTTCAATTGAATTACGAGGCCTATAAGGTTGAATGATGGCGGACGACAGTCTTTTACGTGAAGGCATTGCAGCAGTCCGAGCAGGTGATCGGACCCGTGGCCGCGCATTGCTCAGCAAAGTTGTCCTTGAGAACCCCGAGTCCGAAGCCGCCTGGTGGTATCTGGGATTGAGCGTCGACGATAACCAACAGCGCCTCTACTGCTTCAAGAAAGTCCTCGCTCTGAACCCTGACCACGATGGTGCCCGCCAACGCCTGGGATTAGCTCCGAGCAGTCGCTCCTCGCGTAAATCCAAGGCTGGTGGCCGTCCCCGTGGCCGTCAGACCCTGGTCCTGGTCCTCCTAGGTATCTTTACGATTCTAGTCATAATCGGCGGGGGCGGTTATGTGTTTCTCGATTCTAGCGGCTACCTGGAAGGTCCACTGAGTGAGGCTCTAAGCAGCTTGCTGGCTGGTGTGGCCTCTGCGCCCACTGAAACCGCTGCCCCGACACCCCAAGGCCCGGCACCTACCTCCAGGAGCACAAGCTCTTCACTTGCGAGCATCCCCACTTGGACCCCAACGCTTTCACCGACGCCTCGTCCCCCGACAGCAACTCCCACGCCCACGCTCACCCCCACACCCGAAGAGCCGACCGAACAACCTCCAACCCCAGAATCCTTTCCCGAAATAGCGTCTGCAATCCCGGTGGATGTTAACGACGGAAGCGGACCGATCACGATCTTCCCGGGAGCTTTTCAGGCATATCGCTTTGAGCCCTCCGATGAATTCACGCTACAAGTTGTCGCAACGCTGACCTTCCACCTAATAAATCCGGAAGAACCTGCACCACTGACCCTGGAGCTCTACCTCTGGAACGCCTCGGAGAGTTCTTGGGATGTTTTTGGGCTACGCTGGGGCGATAACAATATCCCACAGCCGTCTCTCTATGTGAGTAGTGACGGCGTCATACTGGCCGCACTGCGCAATTGGGGGACTGAGCCGGTAGACCCCACCAACACCAGCTTCACATTCAGCGGTCTGACGGACGAGGGAGCCGATATCTTCTATGGCTTGAACCGTGATGATATCCGCGTCGCCACCGAACAAGCCGCCACATCCACCCCGGCCTTTAGCGATTAAGAGCTACAACCCACGAAATTGCGGCGTACGTCTCTCTGAGAACGCTAACACCCCCTCGCGGTGATCCTGCGTACTTCCGGCGATCTCTTGAAGAAAGGCTTCATACTGAAGTGTCCGGTTCAGCTGTTCAAAGATGACGTGATTGAAGGCTCGCTTGATCAACCCATATGCCCGCGTTGGCCCTGTGGCCAGTTCATGGGCTAGCTGCCGGACTTGATCCATAAGCTCATCTTGCGAGAAGACCCTGCTGACCAATCCATACGCTAAAGCTTCATCAGCCAACATCGGTTTATTCGTGAAGGCCATCTCCATCGCTTTGGCCCAGCCGATGTTCATCGGTAAACTGAAGGCCGTTCCAGCGTCGGCGCTTAACCCGACCCGCGTAAAACCGAAGACAAAACTGGCACGGTCATTAGCCCAACGAATATCCGTCGCCAGGACAAGGCCCAGCGCAGCACCCGCGACAGGTCCATTGATTGCAGCCAGCACCGGCTTCTCCATGGTGCGCAGCAACCTCACGATCTGGTTATAGGTCTGCTCCAGATGCTCCTGATACGGGATCTGATCACCCAGTGCCAGGATCACATCGATGTCTTGACCTGTGCTGAAATAGTCGCCTTTGCCTGAGAGAATGATAGATCTGACCCGATCCTCGTCCCGGCCCCACTTGAGCACATGGATCAATTCTTCAATCATTTCAAGGCTAAAAGCGTTGACTCTCGGCCGATCTAACAAGATCGTCAACACGCCACCATCCAGGGCGATATCAAGGTAACTGTAATCCTCCATGGCCTACTCCCTTACCCGACAATACCCACTCGGGTTTAACCAAAAACCGGGCGTTTAAGCGCCCGGTCGAGGCTCCTAGATCGAATAATCAAGATCTTGATCGTCGTCGTCTTCCTCTTCAAAATCGATGTCAAAATCGAAGTCATCCTCCATTTCATCCTCGAATTCAAACTCGATTTCAATATCCTCTTCCTCGAGACGCACCCAGAGCAGCAGCAGGTGGCCCTCATTCGATTCCAAAAACCGCACAGCTGTGATGGGAGCTTGCTCGGTGAGGCCATCCTCAGAGCGATATTCGAGGTAAATCGGTTGCCTCTCGCGCCATGCTCGATAACAACGCTCTACCAGCGCTGGACCATTGGCCGTGCGCACCCGACAAACTGCGACATTCGAAGGCAGTGGCCCTTCAATCAAACCAAAAATCCAAGCATCACCAACCAGTTCAAATGTGGGAGGGGGGCCTTCTATGATGGTTATCTTTGCGGGTTCAGTCATGCTTACCTCGACGAAGTGTGCTCTATGAGCGGCGGAATCTTACCACATCGAACGGGCTTAAAGATATCCCCTGAGCTTATAGCTTGCCAAAGCTTCACTGATTGTATCTTCTAACGGTCTGAACTCAATCTCCAACTTCCTTCGGGCTCTCGCATTAGTAAAATAAGGCCAGTGACGGATGGCGCGCAAGTGGTTGGCGTAGCTATTAACACCGGGAATGTGATCTTCCATCCAGACAAGCAGATCGATAAGAAACAGCGGCAATTTAACCCCGGGTTTTCTGACTCCTGCCATTTGTGCAACCATTTCGATGAGTTGACGCAGCATAAGATTGTGACCTCCGAGCAGGTAACGCTCCCCAGAAGTCCCACGCCCGACTGCATTGAAATGAGCTTGTGCCACATCGCGTACATCGACCGCATTGATCTTGGCCGGCAACCAGGCCCGAACCCAGCCGCGCGCCATAGCCATGAACATGGCACCTGTTCCGCGCGAGTCGCCTCCTGGTCCGAGGACTAATGTTGGATTCAGGATCACGACGTCCAAGCCCTTATGTTGCGTTTTTAGCAAGAGATGCTCCATGGCGAATTTGCATTCATAGTATGCCGACCTTGCCAGCATTCCCGGTTGGTAGTAGTCGCTCTCATCTGCGAGCGTATCCGCCTTGCTGATAGGCGGGACCATAGTCGTATACGACGATGTATAGACAAGCCGCTTAACCCTTGACTTGCGTACAAGATCGACAACATTGGCTGTTTGCTGCATAGAATGTGCCACTTGAGCTGGTACGTTCTTGCTATCGAGCGGGTAATAGCCCGCCGCATGGAATACGACATCGATATCCGAGAAAGTGGAGGCAAGACCTTCGGGGGCATCAAGATCGCCGGTAACCCATTCGACAGGTAGGTCGGTAAGCATCCCGGTCCGTTGCGGATCCCGGCGTAGTGCGCGCACAAACCATCCGGCTTCTAGGGCAGCTATCGCAATATGGCCACCGATAAAACCCGTTGAACCCAAAACCAGCGCTCTCATACTTACTTATCCTCGTGAATTAACTGTTATGGATTGGATAGCTTCACGCTGCGCGCATTATGCATGCAGCCGCGCGCTTTTGCAAATCTCACCCCCCAGGCTGACAGCGCTTAACCGTAAGATCCCACAGGTTAAACCCGTCAAACCCACTGAGGTTGGATAAAACGATGCTTCTTTCAAACAAGCTCAACGCGTCGCTACGACGTCTCTCCGACTTTGCGCTGCGGGTACAGCACGAGGCGATTCTTAATCGAGGTGCGCCGACGAGCTATGAAGGCGATATTGCGGCGCAATTAATGAGGGCAAGCAAAGCGGTCCTGGCAGAAGCAGTCGATCCTGGATCCGGTCTGATCGATTACGCCTCCCTTAAACAGAGTGATACCTACCAGGATTTCCGCGATCTCGCACTATCCCTGAAGCATTTCCCGGTAGACAAGCTGGGTGAAGGTCCCGCCTATTTAGCATTTTGGATCAATATTTACAATGCCCTGATTATCGACGCCATCATCCAGTATGAGATTCGGGGCAGCATGATGCGCAAGCCTGGGGTCTTCCGTGAGGCCGCCTACATGATTGATGGCAGCCGTTTCTCAGCAGATGATATTGAGCATGGGATCCTTCGTCGGAATCGTCCGAATCCCGTCTTGCCGATTAGACCCTTTACATCGGATGATCCGCGCGCACGATACATGGTGGAGCAATTTGATCCTCGAATCCATTTTGCACTGGTCTGTGGGGCAAGATCTTGCCCTCCAATCGCCTATTACAGCCCCGAACGTTTAGCTATACAGCTTGACCAGGCAGCAGGCGGGTTTATCAACGGAGATTCCGTCAAATGGGATTCACAAGGCAATACACTCTGGTTATCAAAGATCTTTGCTTGGTATCTGGATGATTTTGGTGGCAAGGAAGGCACACTTGATTTCATCAGAGGCCATACACTGGACGAGGAGATTCGAGCCCTACCTGCCGCCGCTGACTTAAATCTGCGGTACCTGCCATATGACTGGAGCATTAATCAGAGCGTTGGAACATGAAGCGAAGGATTGCTAAACCACTTTTTATGTGGTCACCTTCCTATGCATCATATGTGAGAATTACCTTGATTGCGCCTGAACGTTTATCGTTTGCCGTAGTAATTGCCTGACGGAGTGACTTAAAGGGAAAGCGGTGGGTGATTAACCCGCTCTCCCGCAATTTCCCCTCACGGATTAGCTCAATCACAAGATCAAAGGTATGAATTGTACGACCCTGGTAAAATTCAGTTCCAAAGGTGTTTGATCCGATTAAGTCCACTTCTTGGTAGTAAATTGGGCTTGGATCAAAATCCAGGTATGTAAATGAAGTCCCCACCAGGATCACAGCACCCCGGGATCTTGTCCAGCGCAAGCTATCGAGCAGGGTCTTGGCCTTCCCAACGCATTCAAAAACAAGATCGAACCCCCCCAGCAACATACCTCGATTGATAGGTGCGTTGTAGAGCTTGGCGCCTGTAATCTCCGCCATAGAACGGTACGAATCTTCTTCAAACACTACGTGATGAGCGCCCAGGACATGAGCAGCCTCAGCCTGTTGTGGATAGCGAACAAGGATCGTCACCTCGGATGCCGGTTCAAGAGCCTTTATGGCCTGCAGAGTCAACAGTCCGATAATTCCACCCCCTACGACCAGCACCTTATCACCCGACTTGGGCTGTCTACGCAATACGGCATGAACGGCAACGGCTAGGGGTTCAATCAGTGTAGCGTGATCATCGTCAATATCGTGCGGCACAGGCCAAATTTCGCTCTCATGCGCCGTATAGCTATCTCCCCAACCGGCACCAACACCATTCATCCCTACATCGATTGATCCATTCTCACAAAAGCGACTCTGACCATCGTGACATGGCCGGCAAGGCGGATCAAGTTCCTGCGTGTGACAATTGGGACTCCCAAAGGGTCGTGCTTCGATCACCACCCGATCTCCTACCTTGGCACGCGTGACACCTGCGCCCACTTCTACCACCTCTCCCACCACTTCATGGCCCAGGTAGATCCGCTGGATCCCAGGAACCGCCGCACCCGATATGCGCGGGTCGGCCTCAGCCTTAAGTAAAGCGAGATCGGTGGCACAAATACCACACTGATTATTCTTTACCCGCAACCAGCGAGGTCCGGGAAGTTCCGGTGCTTTATGTTCCACCCAGCGAACGGGTGAAATTCGGCTCCAGATGACTCCCGGCCAAAGTGGTTGTAGCAGCTTTGTCAGCAAGACTCTGGGGACATCTTTATCAAAGTAGATGGTCTTCAAAACTTACTCCCTCGGACCGTTTCAATTACGCAAATCAATCTGGTGCGACTCGTACATCATTGCGTACGCTGGCACAATGCGGACAACCGGTGCGGTCACAGAGTAACGCGCGCGGATCTTCTCGAATCCATCCCGCCACCAAGTTAAGAAGATCACGTAAAGGGATTGCTTCTAATACGACCGCGTTCAGCGTGGTGGTCCTGGCAATGGCGCCTAAACGGCCCCGCATCTGCTCAAAACCCTCAGAACATCCAGGCATTTCGGAGCACTCAACCACGCCACCAGCTGTCAACGCCCAGCGAGTAAAAGTCTTCCTACCAGCAAGTTGTTCGGCAAGGTGCAGCGCTACATTCGCTCGCTGATCACAACCCATCATCAAAATATCGCCATCATAGTTGGCCAACCACTCGATGGGACCCAGGGGCGATTCCAGCGTTTGAGCTGCAAGTGCCTCGTCGGCGTTGATTCCGGAGAAGGAAAGGATCGGGTGGATCGATCGCTCCGCTTGTGGATGCTCTCGCAACACTTCATTCACGCTGCCTAGCTGCGGATCGACGGGTAAATCTGCAGCGTAAATCGCCGCGTTCAGGTTCGCTTTGCTTTCGCTGCCATATTCGAGTGCGTTATTTTCTGGTCCCACGCTCGGCGTGACCATGGTTTGGGGTGTGAAAGCCGGCGCAATCACTAGTTCGCACTGATTAATGACGGCCCCCACCAGGCTCTCAACCCCCCCAGCCACAGACCCAAAGGGAGCGACGGCCGCATGCAGGATGACGCGGCTATGAGCTTGAATATCAAGCTCAGTAAGCGCGCGATTGAAATCCCGGTAGGTGATCATCGCGAGAAGAGCAGCCTGGCCCCATCGGCAGATTCAGGCACCAGTTATTCCCCACGCCATTCAGGCTTGCGTTTCTCGATGAACGCTTGCATGCCTTCTTTTTGATCAGTCGTTCCAAAGAGAAAGTAAAAACTACGGCGTTCATCTGCAATCCCCTCTGCCAAGCCTGTTTCGAAGGATTGGTTGACCAACTCCTTCCCGAATCTAAGGGCTAACGGCGCACGAGCGGCGATCTCTGCTGCCAGCTTCAAGGACTCTTCCAAATAGAGCTCGTCAGGCACGACTTTATTAACAAGCCCATAGTGTAAAGCTTCCGCTGCTGTCAGATGTCGATCATTGAGCACCATTTCCATTGCGAGGGCTTTCCCAACTGCGCGCGTCAGGCGCTGTGTCCCGCCTGCGCCCGGGATCACCCCGATATTAATCTCTGGTTGACCGAATTTTGCGCTCTCGCTCGCAACAATCATGTCACAGGCCATCGCCAATTCATTTCCCCCACCCAGGCACCAACCCGAAACCGCTGCAATAATCGGTATGCTCACATCAGCAATCTGATCCCAGAGGCCGATCGTATCCCGGTTGAGCATCTCTACCGAGGAGGCCTCCGCCATTTCTTTAATATCCGCCCCTGCGGCGAATGCCCGCTGATCACCGCTGATTACAATAGCCCCAATCTCAGGATCATCGTCAAATTGTCTTAACGCCTGACCGATTTCCTGCATAACCTGACGGTTCAACGCGTTTAAAGCCTTCGGTCGATCGATTTGAATCAGGCCTACCTGTCCACGTGCTTCCAGCTTGATTTGTGTGAAATCCATGATTTGCCTCCCGATCTTCGCTGCTGGCAACCTAATTTCTTAGCGAATCTTCTCGCGTAACTTCAAGATATGCTCATGATGATCACGACGGTGCCACAATGTCCTTCTGAGCACCTTGCGTGATGACCATGTTTCACCCCGAACCGTTAATACGCCACTACGTTCAACCAGCGCCTCCAGGCTAGAGAGCATGTGTTGATGGACTTTAATTACGGCCTCAACCGGATCGGCTGGCATTTTATCGCGGGCGAAGGCTAGCCCCAGGCGATCGAGATACCACCATTCAGACCGGGCAACATGCTCCACAACACCGGCGATGGACCAACGCTCATCGGGAAATGTCTGCAGCATGTCCTCGGAGCCAATCTCCTCCAACGCAACTGCAAGATCCCGCAGCGTGGCCTCTAGGAGTGATCGGTATTCCCGTAATTCTTCACGATGGAGTGGGGGCCGATCCGTGGCAAAGAACGCCTGGACCATATTGTCATCTTCGAACTCCCAAGCCCGGATAACCTCTGAGACCTGCATTGGCGCCGAAAGTCCAGTGATCCGCAAACCATGCCCCTTCGCCCAGGCAAGATACGCTTCGACGGCATCGGGCACAGCCTGGATGGCGACATCGCGTCCCTCAGCCCAGGTAAAGCATCCGGGCAAATCAGGCACATGCGCAATCCAGCGATCTTCAGCTTCTTCAACGCAGACGAGATAGGCCATATCAGTCCACCTCCATCTTGTCGTTAATAGAAATGACCTCACCCGTGATGAAATTCGCATTCGGAGAACACAAAAAGAGTACTGCGTCAGCGATTGCTGCCTCGCCCACGCCTGGATCAGGCTTGGTTGGGTCAGAAGCACTTGTCTCCGCCCGGCTCGGCCCGGGCGCGACCATGTTGACCCGAATGTGGTAGGGCGCCAATTCAATGGCCGCTGCACGGGTTAGCATCAACAAACCTTCCTTGCTGGCCGCATATGCGGGACGGTTCGCCAGGAACTCTCCCTTTAACCCGCTGGCACCAATATTTAAGATGGTTCCCCCACCTTGTTCCCTCATGATGCGGGCAACCGACTGCATTGCTAAAAACGGACCCTTGAGATTTACTGCCAAGGTCCGATCCCAATCCCACTCATCTATAGTCAGAAGTGAACTGGAAGGCTCCACCCCGGCGTTATTAATCAGGATATCCAGGCGCTCGTAACGATCAAGCACAGTCTCGAGCATTCCTTGAACCTGGGTCTTTTTAGAGACATCGCCTGTGATCGAGAGACAATCTGCGCCCATCTTGGACAGCAAATTCTCGGTAATATCCAGATTCACCGGGGTGAGGTCGTTAATCGCCAGGCGCGCACCTTCTCGCGCAAATGCCAGGGCGATCGCACGCCCCAACCCTCGGCCTGCACCGGTTACAAGAACAACAACATCCTTAAAGCGCATATGGTAGATCCAGCCTCATTCGCCATATCTTGGCGCCTTAAGATTGGCATACAATGATGGCAGTCCCAACGCTTTCTGCGTTGACATCAACACCCAGATAGGGGCTCGGATCGAGCGTATTGCGGATTTCCAACTCGTTCTTAAAGCTACCCTCACCATTATCCTTCACAATGGAAAAATGCAAATGCATACCGGTCGGGTTATCTGGATCGGCTGAGTAATTACCTTGATAGCCCAGGAGTGTTCCTGCACTGACAAAGAGCTCTTGAGTCCCCGGGGAGAAGGCTTCAAGGATAAAGGAATTCCCTTCTGCATCAGCCAGATGAGTGTAGTACATCCAAATTTGACGACCCGGTTGAAGTGGATCCTTTGGAACTCGAATGATCACGGATGAGCGCCAATCCGGCAGTCTCGTAAGATAACCATCGTAGGCAACAACCACCGCATCCAACCCCAAACCATCCGGTCCGCTTGGGCCAAAGACATCAATGCCTTGATGTGCATGCCCTGGTCTGAAGGACGAACCCCAGAGTGAACCGATGAAGCCATCGGTCGGCATTAAAAACGGTGCTTCACCACAACGCTCTCCAACCTTGATCATCCAATCTCGATGTGCTTGCGGATTCGACCAGAATTGGCGTAAGCGAGTCATGCGTTCAGCCAAAGGACGAATGTCGCGCAGAAGTAGATACACCCCGACCAGTAGAAGAATGGCTACAGCCGCTAGCCACAAACTAATTCGCTTTGGGCGCGCCCTATCTTGAAACCGCATGATTTAATCTGAACCCTCCGGTTCATACCTGCCACCTGCTGAGAGGAAATCTAGCATGGTCGCATGCGTGATCTTTTGGATCTCCTCCGCGGGCACCTGCATAAGCGTGTTCTCCGCCCCTCCTCCAGCATATACGATCGGATCCGAAAGGATGTTCTGATCCATGAATGTCTTGATTTCAACAGCGTGGCCGAAAGGTGGGACAGCTCCAACCGGGTAACCGCTGATCTCAAGCACTTCACGGGACGACATGAGTTTAATCTGCTTGCGTCCAACGCCGAAGTATTCCGCCAGTTTGCGGCGATCAACAAGTGTTGGGCCGCTAGCTAATACCAGAACTGGATCGGACCCGACCCAGAATAACAACGATTTGACAATTAGCGTGGGTTCTACACCAAGTGCTGCTGCCGCCGCCTCGACGGTAGGTGTCGGGACCGATAGCTCGATCAAATCCGCTTCAAGCTCCTGGCGATCGATAAAAGCTTTTAGATCCATGGCTGTCAAATGTGGTCCTTGCATCATGCTGGCCTCTGCATAAAATCGGAAAAAGACCAAATTATCGCTTCACCAAAACGATGTTTAGCGGTCCTCTTCGAGGTGGTGGGCAAAGAAGATACTTACCTTATCTCCGGCAAAGGCCGTGAGTGCCCGTCCAGCTTCCTGGCCTTGTGTTGAAGCGAGTGCTGTTTTCAGCGCCTCAAGGTCATCAAAATAGAGCTCGTGCACCAGATGAATATCCGTCGCTCCGCCCGGTCCCCCGACAATGCGGCTGACACTGACGCGCCGCAGTCCAGGCATCCTCTCCGCACGCGCCACAAACTCCGTGCTCCACAGCGTTTCAAGCGTCAGTGAATCATCTGATGATTTAAATACCACCATCAGCTTGTGCATCGCTTCTCCCTTGGTCTGCCCTCATCCAGCTTTCTATTATGGCTGGCTTATATCCGCTGGACCTATGTGCTATTGGCGCTAGAAGCCTAAATTCCTATACTTATCCTGAAATTATTGTAGAGATTTATTAAACGGTTTATCCGTCTATTTATCCGGAGGCATTCATGTTCAAGGCATCCCCGCGAGGCCAGGGGCTAGTCGAGTATGCCTTTATCATCATACTAGTAGCGATCCTTATCATCGTGATGCTGGCGTTGTTCGGCTCAGGTGTTGGAAACATGTTCAGCAACGTCATCGCCAATTTCTAGTTGCGTTAGAGATTACCCGACTGAGAAACGAGAAAGCATTAGTTTAACAGGCTCACCCCGCGCCTTCCTCGGATCGAGGCAGGCGTGTTTTCATTCTGCGGGCGACCTCGCGCCGGGGAAGCAAGATCCTGCGTCCACACCCAACGCACTTTAAGCCTATGTCTGCGCCCAGGCGGTAAACGACCCAATCTGTGCTCCCACAGGGATGGGGTTTGCGTAAGCGCAGCAGATCATCAAGTTCTAAATCAGGAAGCATCAAACTCACCTTACCTGGCCTATACCGGACGGGAAAGCATAGCTGAGCCTGTAAACCTGCATCGATCGGGAGCGCGGATTATACCACCAGGCCAGATGATATAATCCAACATTATGTTTGGTCTTTCTATCGAACGATTAATCTCCCGCCTCATCGTCTTGGTTATTGCCTTTAGCGTGCATGAGTTTGCACATGCCTGGGCAGCCGACCAATTGGGGGATGATACCCCCAGGTTACAGGGACGTCTTACATTGAATCCGCTGGCGCACCTAGACCCTCTTGGCTCCATCATGCTGCTGATCGCTGGTTTTGGTTGGGCAAAGCCAGTTCTTGTGAATCCCTACGCAGTTCGCCGGCGCACGCCGGCCGGCATGATGCTCGTTGCAGCCGCAGGGCCTTTCGCCAATCTTCTCCTCGCCATCCTGGGGGCGCTACCCTTTCGTGCCGGCCTCCTTGCTGTCGGCTTCTCCAGCTCTTTTATCAGCACCTTGTTCTTGGAGTTTATCTGGATCAATCTGATACTGCTATTCTTCAACTTAATCCCAATTTTTCCCCTTGATGGTGAGAAGGTTGCTGAATACTTCCTGCCTCCCAGCGGACAAGATTTTTTATATCGTTTGCGTCCTTATGGCATGTACATTCTTATGGGTTTGATCCTGCTTGGCAACTTCGGGGGATTGAATATCCTCGGTTTCCTTATCGCAACCCCCGCATCAAGTGTTCTCCAACTGCTTGTATTCTAAGTATGGGCGTGGCATACCGAATTCAACAATTTTTTCAAATCATGAGAGCACGTCCGGATCAGGATGCCTGGGCACGGGCTTCGGTGATCCTAAATCCACCACTGCGTGAATTATTCCTGCGCATGGCCCCCTCGGATCAAGCACATGGCTTGCGCGTCTTTTCCGCACTCGAGCTTGAGGGCAAGTCAGATCCGGATTTACTGGCAGCAGCCCTTCTTCATGATGTCGGCAAATCTGTGCACCGGCCAAGCGTTTTGGATCGCGTGATCGTCGTGCTTGCAAACCAGTTATTCCCCCGAAAGGTAATTCAGTGGGGAAAATCTGAGCCAGAAGGATGGCGGCGTCCGTTCGCGATTGCAAGGCAACATCCTCGCTGGGGTGCCGAGCTGGCAGCTGCCAATGGGGCCTCCCCACAACTCGAGGAACTCGTCCGGCGGCATCAGGAACCTCTCGCCGGTAAACCGCAAACAGCATTTACCCGCTTACTAGGAGATTTGCGAAGGGCTGATAGTGAAAATTGAGGTGAGCGCATGACAAGTAAAATCCTCCTGATTGGATTGGAGCCGGTAGGTGCGACCATGGGTTTGGCGTTGGCGCGCGTCGATGGTGATGTGTTGCGTCTTGGCTTTGATCCAGACAAAAAAACCGCCAAAGCAGCCAAAGCAGCCAATGCTGTCGATCGTCTCGTCGCCCACCCGCGTCAGGCCTTCGAAAGTGCAGATTTGATTATCTTCTCCCTCCCGCATGATGAAACCAGAGCCTATCTCGAAGCGCTGGGCCCCAATGCGAAACCCGAAGCTGTCATTCTTGACACTGGGTTGATCAAGGCGCCTCTCTTTCGATGGGCTGCAGAACATTTACCCTCGGACCGAGCCTACATCGGTGCCACACCTGTCGTTGGCGACCCTGACTTTGTAGCTGAGGACAGCTCGCCAAGCATTGATCGATTCGCTGGCGGGGTCCTGGCCATCACAGCGGCGGCAAATACACCCCAACGCGCAGTCGCTATCGCCATCAACCTGGCTAAAATCCTCGATGCCCAACCTTTCTTTCTGGACATTGACGAGCAGGATGCAGCTACCGCTGCGGCGGAGGACCTGCCAAGATTGTTGAGCGCAGCCATGTTCCAATCTGCCGCTAATTCACCTTCCTGGCGTGAACTTCAACGTTTAGCGGGAGCGACCTTCTTCCAATCGACTGCGCTCTGCGCCACGGAACCACAACAACATCACAAGCGTATATCCGCCAATCGAGACAAAGTCATCCTGCGCCTCGATGCTTTATCCACCGAGCTGGGTCGCATACAGGAGATGCTGATGGCAGAACAAGACGACGAGCTCATGGCCTATATCCATCAGGCTGATGCCGCTCGCTCATCCTGGCTGCATGTGAGAGCGCACGGCGATTGGGCTGCTGAAGAACTCCCCAGGGTACCCGACGTCGATACGAGCATCGTCAGGCAAATGCTCGGCCTGAGAAAGCGTAAGCCGAAGTCTGAGTAAGTCACCCACCTGTACTGTAACCGTGGTGGTATGCGCCTGCCCAGTATTAAGGGCTTTTATAGCTTGGCCCGTCATCAAGCCCTACGTATAATTCCTCCGTGGCCACTTTTTATTGCTACATACTTGAATGCTCCGATGGCACTTACTACACAGGTTGGACGACAGACCCGGATCGTCGTGTGAATCAGCACAATAAAGGTCAGGGGAGTCGCTACACCCGCTCACGACGGCCGGTTCAGCTTGTATATCTTGAGGATCAACCAGATCGATCGAGCGCGCAGAAACGCGAGCGCCGATTGAAAACATTTTCCAGGGCACGCAAATCGAAACTGATTGATGGATACCCCAGCCCACATGAAGAAAGTTCTTGAGGAACCCCATGAGCACCGAGAACAAATTGCAATGGATCACGAATGAGATCGCCGGCCTGAAGGAGGCTGGGCTTTTCACCCACATCCGTACCCTTAGCTCGCCACAAGGCGCCTGGCTTACCGTGGATGGCGCCGAAGTGCTTAACTTCTGCTCGAACAACTACCTGGGACTTGCCAACCACCCTGAGCTCGTAGAGCGGGCCAAACAGGCCATCGATGACCTGGGAGTTGGACCCGGGGCCGTCCGCACCATCGCTGGTACGATGAGCATCCACCTAGAGCTTGAACAGCGCCTGGCCGCCTTCAAAGGGGTGCAAGCCGCCATTACCTTTCAGTCCGGTTTCAACGCCAATTTAGCCGCCATTCCAGCCCTTGTTACGAAAGAGGATGTCATCTATTCCGATGAGCTCAACCATGCAAGCATCATCGATGGCTGCCGGTTGTCGCGCGCCAAAGTCATTCGATTCGCGCACGCCGACCCGGCCGACCTTCGCGCAAAAATAGAGGCCAATAAGGACGATGGCTATCAACGCAGTATGATCATTACCGATGGCGTCTTTAGCATGGATGGTGATGTTGCCCCCTTGAAGGATTTTTACGACATCGCCGAGGAATATAACTACTTGCTGATGGTGGATGATGCCCATGGTGAAGGCGTACTGGGGCGTGGAGGCCGCGGCATCGTCGATCACTTCGATCTGCATGGCAAGGTCGATGTTGAGGTAGGGACCCTATCCAAGGCTTTCGGTGTCATGGGGGGTGTTGTGGCAGGAAAACGTGAAATTGTTGACTGGCTAAGGCAACGCGGTCGTCCTTTTCTCTTCTCCTCAGCCATGACAGTTCCCGATACCGCCGCTTGCCTGGCTGCGGTTGATTTACTCGAAGAATCAACCACCTTGGTCGATCGCCTGTGGTCGAACACAGAGTATTTTAAGCGTGAGATGCAGGGGCTGGGGTTCGATACGGGTAAAAGCACCACGCCGATAACCCCGGTCATGCTGGGGGAGGCTAACTTGGCACAGCAGTTCAGCCGCCAGCTGTTCAATGAAGGTGTCTTCGCTATGGCCATTGGCTACCCCACAGTGCCACATGGAAAAGCCCGCATTCGAGTGATGATCTCCGCTGCGCATGAGCAAGGAGATCTGGACGAAGGCCTGGCTGGTTTTGAAAAGGTTGGTCGAAAGTTGGGTGTAATTTAAACCTTCAACCAACAGGGGTCACAATCCAAAGCACCCGGGTATCCCGGGTGCTTTTTTTACCGCCTTATTGAGGAGTCTATGCGTTTTTCGGTTGTGTCCTCTACTTAAAGGGGTCGTAACCTGGTAAGGTGCCAGCCCACATACAGGTTGGCGTGTTCATTTGATTACACTCCAGGCCTTTGGAGCAGCGATGCGCCATGATCCGGGGAGGTTGATCCGGTAAAAATTCTGCCGGGTAAACCACGCGAGCCTCCAGTGAGACTTGCTCACCGATGCGGTCACAGTTTGTGCTCTTCATCGTTTTCCAGAGGACGACGGTCATGTGGACCTCCCTTTAGCATCCTACAGCCTGACTGTAGCAAGATGATCAGACCCGCTCCAGTGCCAACTGTCATAACCAATTTGGACGAAGTGCCTCGTAAATGTTTAGATCAGGGTTACTAAGCTCCGGGCCAAAGAAATCTTTCCAGTGGAGCGCTATATAAAAAGCCCTGGCGTGAGGGCAGTGTAGGGCAATTGGGTTGTAAGGAGGATGTGGGTTGCGCCAGGGTTTCCAGAGTATACCCCGTAAAGCGATCTGCGCCACCCTCAAGGTTGAGTTTTTCTCTCTCAGAAACCGAACGATGTAAGCGCTTGTAGGCTCATTAAAACTGAAACGAATTATTGCATGCAACTACTCGCCTGGAGTAGTTAATGACATACTCCTGCAGGCGTTCTTCTAATTGGCGGAATTCTTCCGATGTCAGGATGCTGTCCATCAGGCTCACGTCACTGGCGAGAAAACCACTCATACGCAGCGGGTACTCCCCATAGGCGGTGTGCCATGCCTCGCTTAAGGTCAGCCCCATCTGTTCCAGCGCCGGCACAAACTCTCCCAGGACGTAGCGGAAATATGCCTCTCGACGCTCGGGGACAGGGTCGTAAGTGATGATCAGTTTAACGGCAGAATCGGACGTTTCTTTAGGCACAAGCATTCTCCTCTACCAAACCAGTACCTTCTTTATACCAAACGAGGCCCTCGCGCAACTCGATCAAGCGCTGTATCCAACCGCACCTCACTCGCCTTTTCAGGCCATACCCCCGGGATCACGGTATCACAATGCGGGCAGGTGCCTGCATCTGTAAGCGCATACTCACGGATCATATACCCGTAGCGGCGGATTAGTATTTTCCCACACTGGTGACAGCTTGTATGTTCATATTCTCCCACCTGACCCGGTGCGTTGCCAGCATAAACGTAGCGTAGGCCCGCTTCAAGACCAATCTCGGCTGCTCTTACCAGCATCGATGTCGATGTGTTAGGTGGATCGACCATCTTGTAATCACGATGAAACGCCGTCACATGCCAAGGGATATCTTCGGACACCGAGGCGATATAACGTGCCGCCTCCATCAATTCCTCGTTGCTGTCGTTAAAGCCTGGTACAACCAGCGTTACTACCTCCACCCATAAACCTCGGGTATGTACAGCCACGATTGTGTCCAGGACATGCTGGAGGACGCCCCCCAATTTGCGGTATTGCCGATCCTGCATAGTTTTCAAGTCGATTTTGAAACCCGAGAGGTAGGGCGTCAGGTAGTCTAGCACCTCTGGAGTGGCGTTCCCGTTTGAGACATAGACACAGTGCATCCCGGCTGCCCGGGCTTCAGTGAAAATCGCTTTCGCCCATTCGGAGGTGATCAGGGGTTCGTTGTAAGAAGAACCAACCACCTTAGCCCCCATCTGTACTCCCCGCTGTACGATTTCACCAGGGGTGAGTTGGCGCAGATAGCCAGCGGCGATATCAGAGGCTGGATCGCGCAAAGCTTGAGAGGAAAGCCAGTTTTGGCAGTAGGCACAGTGAAAATCACAGCCAAGCATTCCAAAGGTCAGAGTATCTGAACCTGGGAGGAAATGGTAGAAGGGTTTCTTTTCCGTGGGATCACATTGCAAACCAGCGACATAACCCCAGGGAACGCGCAGATCACCCGATTGATTGAAGCGTACCTGACAGATGCCTCTGCGGCCCGCGCGGATCAAGCAACGATGCCCACAGGCCAGACAACGAACAGCTTGATCAGGGAGCTGTAAAACCAGCTCTCCCGTCGCCGTCATCGTATCTAGCGTCTCAGAGAGGGATTTCATGTTGGTATAGGGGATTATACCGCTCACTTTCTAGCAGCGGGGTGTACAATGTGCCCATGGTCAGCATCGCCATCCAAGCCGGAGGTCGCTCGAGTCGTATGGGGCGCGACAAAGCGCTGGTTCCACTAGCAGGTAAGCGGTTAATTGAGCACGTGCTTGAGCGAGTGCGAGCCATAAGCGATGACTTATTTATCACGACCAATGCCCCTCACTCCTTAGAAGATCTCCAGCTTCCACTTGTTTCGGATGAGGTTCCAGGGCAGGGTGCCCTCTTTGGGTTGAAAACCGCCTTGAGTGCCGCCCGCCATGATCACGTTCTGATTGTGGCTTGCGATATGCCATTTCTCCAACCAGACCTGATCGATCACATGCTCTCGCTGATTGGACGCGCTGATGTCATCATCCCGCAAATCGAAGGGCACTTTGAGCCCATGTTGGCCATTTACCGTCGCAGCGCATGCTTACCCGCAATTGATCGAGCTCTGGCGGAACATGAGTTGCGCATGATCAGCTTTTTCGCATATGTTAATGTCCTGGCGATCAAACCTGAGGTGATCGAAATATTTGACCCCCAGCGTTTGAGCTTTTTCAACATCAACACGCCTGAAGATCTTGAAACAGCACAAGCGCTTATTCAGGCGGATCCTTCCCGAGAACCCAGGCGGTAAAACCACTCATAACCGATCCGGCGAATAACCAGTCCAGCGGAGACTCGTAATGGTCCTTGATATCCCAGCACTGCGACAACAATTTCCCTCCCTCCAGAGCAAGACGATTTTTTTCGATAATCCTGGGGGCACACAGGTTCCGCAACGTGTTATAGACCGCATGGTCGCTTACTATCACGAAACCAATGCCAATCATGGCGGAGCATTCGCTACCAGCATCTCCTCTGACACTCTCATAGAGGAAGCGCGGTCCGCTGTGGCAGATCTTCTAAATGCCAGCCGTGCAGAAGAAATTGTTTTTGGGCCAAACATGACCAGCCTGACACTATCGCTGAGCCGTTCTCTGGCTGAGGAATTGAACGAAGGTGATGAGATTATCGTCACCCGACTTGATCATGATGCCAATATCTCGCCCTGGATGCAGATCGCCGAAGCGCGTGGAGCTAAACTACATTGGCTGGATTTCGATATCGAGGATTGCACACTGCTTCAAGATCAATTTGACAGGCTCCTCAGCGAGCGGACCCGTCTCCTAGCCCTGGGTTATGCCAGTAACGCCGTCGGGACCATTAACCCTGTAAACACCATGATCAAGAAAGCACGGGACGTCGGCGCGCTCACTTTCATCGACGCCGTGCAATACGCACCCCACGGCCCGATCGATGTCCAGGATCTGGACTGTGATTTCCTCGTGGTCTCAGCTTATAAGTTTTTCGGTCCGCACATGGGCATGCTTTTTGGAAAATACGAGCTTCTAGATCGATTGCGTGCCTTTAAGGTGCGTCCTGCGCCCAAGGATCCTCCCGGGAAATTCGAAACTGGAACGCAAAATCATGAAGGTATTGCCGGAGTGCTCGGAGCAATTGAATATCTAGCCTCCATCGGGGAGAACGACGGAAGTAAAGCAGAGTCCTTCACAGGTCAATACGAGGGTCGCAAGCTTTTATTGAAAGCGGCACTACATGCCATTCAAACAGAAGAGCTTGGCTTGTCGAAGGCGCTCATAGAAGCGTTGCAATCCATTCCAGGTCTTCATATCTGGGGAATAACCGAAGCGCGAAGCGTAGCAGAGCGTGTGCCTACAGTTTCTTTCACCATGGAAGGTCGCCCCCCGCGCAAAATCGCTGAGCATCTAGCCCAGAATGGGATCAATGCCTGGGATGGTAATTATTATGCGCTTGCTGTGACAGAACGGTTGGGCCTTGAGGGTTCGGGTGGTATGTTGCGGGTAGGGCTGGTGCACTACAACACAATCGAAGAGATCGAACAGCTACGTCTGGCCCTCGAAGCGCTTGCTTGAACTCAAGGACATAGCCCCATCCCTTTCATTAGTTGCTGTACAAGAAACAGACAAACATCTAGGTGAGGGGGGCACCCAGATGTTCGCCTGTTAGACGTACTATAACGAGAAAGGACACCACCGTCAAGAAACACTCTTGATACTTGATAACACCAACAAGGAGGTGACCATCGTCGCCCGGAATCGGACGGTTGCCACTTCGGATCATTCTTCGCCAGTCATACACTGAAAACAATCCGTAACTTTAGCCATTTATGAGAATTCCTACGGTTAAATCCCTACCCTTATTTCAGGGGCTCAATCAACAAACATTGGACCTGATCGTCCCGCGCTTCGAGTATGTAACTTATTCTGAGGGTGAAGTTATCTTCGAGCAAGACGCCCAGGCCGATAAGTTGTATATCCTTGTAGATGGGAAAGTGGAAATACGCTTTAAACCAGAAGACGGCGAACAACTCCTGGTGACTGAAATCGAAGAAGGGGGTGTTTTCGGTTGGTCAGCAGCCCTTGGCCGCGATGTTTACACCTCCTGCGCAATAAGTCTAGCAGATAGCACAGCCTTTAGCGTCCTCGGTGCAGAGCTTAAGGAACTTTGCGTTCAATATCCCGATACGGGCGTCATCATCTTAGAACGCCTAGCGGAAGTCATCGCCCAGCGGCTGCAGAAAACCCATAGCTACGTTGTCGATATGCTTCATGAAGGTATTAATTCTTAGGTTGTAACGGTACAATGTACTGGTACGGGAGGAAGCCATAATGTCTGAGATTCAAAACCATAGTCACCAGATGGATGCGCCCGCAGAAGAGCGGATGCGCTCACTTTTAGAGGTTGTTAGTTCCTACATCGAGCAGTATCACGGGGGGTCTGTGGAATTGGTCGAATTTGATGGGGAAGTTGTGAGGGTGAAGCTAGGTGGCGCATGCGAAGGCTGCCAACTCTCCGAGGGCACATTACGCGGCTGGGTGGAGGGATCCGTCAGACAATTCTTTCCTGATATTAAACGGGTTGAATCCGTCGAGTAGCCACACGCTTGAATTTGAGCATCTAAGCGCCTCCATCTATTGGAGGCGCTTTCATTCCCCCCTTTTATACCTTAGAATTCCTCTGCACGAGCGCCTCTATGGGTAACCTTACCTTCTTGTTTCCCTCCTTAGCTCCATCCGTGCCTGCAGTGCAGGTGTTGTCTTCTCTACCTACCCAGACCTCCGAAGTTCATGTTCTTCCCGCACTTGTTTCAAGCACAATCTTCTTGCTCGTATTTCTTGCCATTTCGTTCCACTTTCTGCATGAAACCTCAGCTGCTCTACTAGGCGCTACAGCCACTCTGCTTATCTCCTATATTTGGGGAACCTTTGATCCGAAGATGCAATTACTCTCCTTCGAGGAGGCTATGCTCTTCGTTGACTGGAATGTCATCTTCCTGATCATGGGGATGATGATCTTCGTCGCGATACTGGCTGAAACGAATATCTTCCGGTGGGCTGCGTTAAAACTTTACCGTGCATCCAAGGGCAGTGTCTGGCGTATGCTGATTAGTCTGCTGATCCTGACTGCGATAACCTCGGCATTGCTAAACGATGTAACCGTGATATTGCTGCTCGTGCCACTCTCGATTCAGATCGCGCTTGCCATGGATATTCATCCCTTCCTGTTCGTTATCCCCGAGGTGCTCATATCCAACATCGGTGGCGCTGCGACTTTAATTGGCAACCCACCCAGCACAATCGTTGGATCTCATATCGGGGTTGGTTTTCTTAACTACATGTTCCATATGGGCCCTATTGCGGCCTTATGCATCCTGGCGCTCCTCGTTGTAATTCGAATTCAGTACCGCAAAGATTTGGATAAAGCCAAAGGTGAGATACAGCCTTCTCTCCTGGAGCGGCTTGAATCTGAATCTACCCTTCGTAATCTTGCTACGCTGCGCAAAGCGCTTGTCATCCTGTTTTTTACTTTCTTGCTTTTCTCTATTGCCGACATATTTAGCAATCTGCCGCCAGGAGTTGTCGCCCTTTCGGGCGCGGCGCTTCTCATCGCCTGGGTCCGTCCCGAGATGCACAGCATGCTGCGTGAGGTGGATTGGACGACCTTGTTGTTCTTTATTGGTTTATTCATTGTGGTTGGAGCCATGGACGCCACCGGTGCAATCGCATGGTTGGCCTCCCGCATTGCTGTATTTGCTGGCGAAAGCGCCGATCTGGCAGCCATGCTGACCATTTGGATCTCGGGGCTCGCCTCAGCTATTGTGGCTAATATCCCCTTCACAGTAGCCGCGCTCCCCGTTGCCGACTTCCTCACGCAAACCATCCCTGCCGCGACCGATTCGGGCATTGTATATTGGGCGCTTATCCTCGGGGCTGATCTCGGTGGGAACGCCACGTATCTCGGCTCAGCGCCCAATATTGTCGCGGTGGGTCTCCTTGCCCAAGCAGGCTACCGGCTCTCCTTTGGTCGGTTTGTGCGCGATGGTGTTCCCGTCACGATCGTAACACTGCTGCTGGCGAGTCTTTACTTAATTCTGCGTTATTGAGAGGAGACTTCCATGGGTCTTGTGCTGTGTGCTACTCGGGGAGGTGAAGCAAGCATCCCCACGCAACAAAAAGCTATAGCCCTGGCGAAAGAGAAGGGCTATGCGCTTGCCTTCCTTTACGTGGCGGACAGCTCCTTTCTTAATAAGACCGCCGCAGCTGTGGTTGTAGATGTAGATGAAGAATTAGTCAATATGGGCGAATTTTTACTCACCATGGCCGTCGAGCGGGCTTCAGAGAAGGGTGTCAGCGCTGAGGCGGTTATCCGTACCGGGATTGTCCGGGAGGTCCTGCCGCAAGTTTCCAACGAGCTTGGCGCAACCTTGATCGTCTTAGGTCGGCCCGCCGGTGAGTCCAGTCCTTTTCGGGAGAGTGAATTCGAAAAGTTCATTGCCTGGCTCCAGGAAGAGACGGATGCCACGATCGTCGTTCACGAAGAGCCTACAGAAAGCTAATGCGCAGCGGTAAGTGTACCGCTGCGCATTTGATAATACGCGAATGAAGCTATTGCCGTTGCTCTTTTGGGACCCCTTCATTCTTCAGGATGACGACTTCACCTGAAGTCTGTTCCTGAAATTTCTTTGCATCCTCAATTGTCCCCACAACCCCCGCATCATAGTGCATCGGCACGGAGATATCTGCAGCGATGACATCAGCTGCCTTGGCGGCTTGCTCGGCCGTCATTACATAGGTTCCACTTACTGGAAGCAGGGCAATCTGGCAATCCACCCCCTCCATCTCGGGGATCTGATCTGTGTCTCCGGCGAAATACAAGCGTTCTCCCTCGGCTTCTAAGATGAAAGCCAGGTGCTGGGCTACTTTGGGATGAAAATCTTTGTCTGTGTTGTATGCTGGCAGTGTCTCAACCAACAGTTGCTCAAGTTCAACGGATTCGCCCGGGACAAGCACGCTAGCCTTTCCCTCGAATTTCTCGGCCGCCCCGGGATTTGCGAAGAGGCGCGTATTCTCCTTCCAGACACGGGCAACATCGTCCGGCGAGCAATGATCAAAGTGTTCATGACTTACCAGAATTAGATCCGCTGGTGGAGAATTTTCGGGAAGATGCCAGGGATCGATGTAGATCACCAACGGTTGATCAATGCGGTATGAGTCATGGCCTAACCAGTGCAAATGCTTCAGCCAATAGGAATCTTCGGCTTTCATCCTGAGCTCCTTATCTATCGATTCGTCGAGGTGTTAATGCATTGATCGGATCAGCTGCCATCAAGGCTTTCAATAAATTGGTCAAGCTGCCTAAGCAAGATCGCCGGATCTGAATAGGTCAGTACCTGCAGGGTCTCCTGCTTGTTTCCTATAATCATCTTAGAAACTGTCGCTCCTTCACGATAGCATGCCAGGACGGGTTTCTTGATCCCCAGAGCATAGGCAATCTCATAACCCACGCCGTGGGAGGGTGTGCTTACCTCAGCGATCACCGCATCACATGCATCGATCCAGTCAATATCGCGTTGATAGACTTCCTCTGGGTCTACCACCCGCTCAAGCGCCATGACTTCTGGGCGGGCTAGATGTGCTGTTGGAATTTCGACCCCACTCGCAAGGAGGTGGTCGACGATCTGGCCATAGACTTGCTCATCTTGCCGCCCACCTGTGAGAGAGCAAGAGAAATAGATATTCATTCTTTCAGTCACCCATAGCTTAGTTGTTAACTCAGATGTGAGCACCAGCTCAACATCCTGCCCGATCTCTTGACCTCAGGCTTGACGTTGTCCTGGCTGCATGATACCATGCCCGCCGTGCACGACGCAGGATAACCACAGCCCCAGACTTCTACCGCCAGGCGCAGGTTCCCGGCGGTATTCCATTTCCCATTCCTAGCTGGGGTGTGCCTGCGGCAGGAGGTATGCAAGCATGTCAGAACGTATCAAAGGAACGGTGAAGTGGTTCAATGCAGTCAAGGGCTATGGCTTCATTGGCATCGACGAAGGGGATGATGTTTTCGTCCACTTCAGTGCAATCCAAATGGAAGGCTACAAGAAACTCGCGGAAGGGCAACAGGTCGAGTTCAGCATTGAATCAGGTCCCAAAGGGCTGCAGGCAGCAGAAGTTATCCTTACCTGAGCTGTATGCCTATCAAACCAAAGCGCCCCGTCGTTGACGGGGCGCTTTCACTTTACTTGTTCAGACAACCTTTGCCCAACGCCGATCCTATGCTAACATCGTGTGAACACGAGGTTGATCATGGTTGACACACGCGATCCAGTTCGCTTCCTTCAGAATGAAGTCTCTCGGCTCAAACAAGAGAACCAGGAACTCAAGGATGAGCTGACTATCCTGCGTTCTTCCGTCCGTGGACTGAGTGCCATCCAAGATTTAATTCAACGCATGAAGGCAGATACGAATCTGGTTCAGCTTCTAGATGATCTGCTGGCCTCCGCACTGGCTGTGCTTGGCACCAGCGACGGCTCCCTTCTGCTGCTCGATGATGAAACGGAGGAATTGGTCTTTGTCGTGGTGCATGGCAGCGCGCGTGACAATCTAACCGGATACCGCCTGCCTCCCGGCCGAGGGATCGCCGGATGGGTGGCCGATCAAAAGGAACCTGCCATCGTACAAGATGTGCAAAAGGATTCTCGCTTTTACCCTCAGGTCGATGAAACCTTTGGGTTCCGCACTCAGACCTTAGCTTGCGTCCCATTGCTTGACGGCGATCGGGTATTGGGCGTGATCGAGGCGATAAACAAATTTGATCACAGAGAGTTTTCCCCCGAAGATCACCTGTTGCTTATGGTTGTTGCCCAGCTCGCAGCTGTCGCTATTCATAGGGCTGAACGATTCGCCGAGAAAACCACTTAAGCTCTGAGCTTGGCGCTCAGTTCTTTCTCCAACAGCGAAATCACCTTTTGACGCAGCTTGCCCACCTCTTCGTCTGTTAGCGTACGATCAGCTGCCTGATAGGTCAGCGCAAAGGCCAGGCTCTTCTGGTGCTCCCCAATTTGCTCCCCGCGATACACATCAAATAGCTTTACCGCCTCAAGTAGCTCTCCACCGGCTTTGCGAATTGCGATCGCGACTTGCTCTGCGCTGATGGTTTCATCGACGACGAAGGCCAGATCTTCGAGAACCGGGGGGAAAGCTTTTACCGGCTTGACCGTCACGGTGTCGCTAAGCATAGAGAGAATAGCTTCCAGATCCAGTTCGGCTGCTACGACCGGGGATGCATTCAGGTCGTATCGATCCTTGACCAAAGGATGTAGCTCTCCCATCACACCAACCTGTTGCCCCTTCACAAGCATGATCGAGCATTTCCCCGGATGAAAACTTGGATGGGTGGCATTCTTGAATTGGTAGGCGCCAAGGTGGAGATCTTCAAACAAAGCTTCAAGGACCCCCTTCAGGTCAAAGAAATCCATCCATGTCCGGCTTTGACCAGACCAATGCGAAAACCTTTGCGGTCCCGTTAGAATAATTGCCAGGCGCAAGGGTTCGTCGGGAAGCCGCTCACCTTCAGCGCCTAAATAAACTGGCCCGATCTCAAACAGCGTCAATCGATCCTGGAAACGAGCATTGCTCTCAACGATCTCCATCAAGCTCGCCAACAGGCTATGACGCATCACAACCCGGTCAGCGCTAATCGGATTCTCTAATCGCACGTAAGGGCGATCATCCGGCGCCTCCCCAGGAGGTAAGAAGCGAGCTTCGCGTTCGGGTGTGGTTAAGCGATAGGTCACGATCTCTTGCAAACCCAGACTGACAAGAAAATCCCGTATGCCTTCTTCTGCTTCCAGTCTTGGCAAACTGTACTGTGGGGGGATTTGGTCAGCGATCATCGTCTCAGGGATGCGATCGTACCCGTAAATCCTCGCTACCTCTTCCATCAGATCTGCCACACCAACGATACCCTCTTCGATATCAAGGCGATGGTCAGGTGAGGTAACCTTAAGGGTGTTGTCCTTGACTTGTACGTCAAATCCCAGACTTGATAGTATTACCTCGATCTCATGCAATTCCAGGCTGATTCCCAACCAGCGTTCGACCTCTTCGCCCCCAAAGCTGACGATTGAGGGTTCATGGGGTTGTGGGTAGGCATCGACCAACCCTGCAGCAATCTCCCCCCCAGCGAAATTTTGCATAAATACCAAGCCGCGTCGAACCCCACGCTCTGCCATCGCCGGATGAACGGCGCGCTCGAAGCGGTAGGAGGCTTCAGAATGGAGCCCTTGCGCCGCAACGGTCCTGCGGATATTGATGAAATTCCAGGCCGCCCCTTCCAACAAAACACGCTGTGTAGACTCGCTCACCTCTGATTCGGCGCCGCCCATGACACCAGCAATGGAGAGTGCACCGCTTTTATCAGCAACCAGAACGGTGAAACTATCTAACTCTCGCTCAACCCCATCCAATGTGGTTAGCTTCTCACCTTTCTTCGCCCGACGGGTGAGGATCGTGGGCACCTTACCGCCGGCACGCTCAACCAGCACGTCATAATCAAAGGCGTGTAAGGGCTCACCAATCTCCAACATGGCGTAATTGGTTGCATCGACAACATTATTGATGGGGCGCATACCCGCCAATTGCAAACGAAGCTGAACATGGTACGGGCTGGGACCCACTTCAATCCCCTCAATCAAGCCCAAGACGAAGCGTGGATTGAGTTCGGGTTCTGATATCTCCAACTCGACACGTCCCTTTATCGCCGGTCCTTTCCAGGGCACCTCGTAGGAAGGCTCCAGCAGGGGGGCACCTGTGAGTGCCGAGACCTCGCGTGCTATACCGAGGATATTGGCGTTACGGGCGAGGTTAGGCGTTAGCGTGATGTCGAGCACGATGTCGCCCATGTACTCAACCAGTGGAACGCCGACAGGCGCATCTCTATCAAGCAGAATCACCCCTTCATGCTCCTCCGAGATCCCCAGTTCCTTTTCAGAACAAGCCATCGAGTAGGATTCCACGCCTCGAATCTTGGCTCGCTTTAGTGTGAATAGTTCCCAGCCCTCCTTATGGCCGTCGTAGAGTGTTGCACCCTCGCGCGCATAGGCTACCTTCAATGGGATCTCAAGTGGACCCTGGCCTTTGAAAGGGAATAGATTGGGAGCGCCAGTAAGCACGCGATGTTCCTGATCACCATCATCCAGGCGGCAGAGCACCAAACGGTCGGCATTTGGATGGGGCATTACCTCCAGGATAGCTCCTACGACAATTTTTTCTGGATCCCAGGCCAGACCGCTCACGTTGGCGCCAATACTGCGTGTATGTCCCGTTACCGGATCGACCTCGCCCTGTGGCAAGGGAAAGCCTACATAACGAATTTCCTCAACCTCCATGCCAGCCAGGGTTAGCCTATGAGCCAGGTCCGGGATGGAAAGCTCAAGTTCGACGAATTCTTTCAGCCATGAGACTGGTACTTTCATTGTTGTATCCTCAAATTCGGTATCGTTCTTGTTCCGTGTTAAAACTGCTCAAGGAAGCGCAGATCATTGGCCCAGAAGTAGCGGATATCCTCGATACGATGGATGTTCATGGCGATTCTCTCTGGTCCCATGCCAAAAGCGAATCCGGTCACCGCCTGCGGGTCATAACCCCCGGCTTCCAGCACGCGCGGATGGACCATCCCACAGCCCAGGATTTCTAACCATCCCGATCTTCTGCATACTGCACAACCCTCTCCGTCACAAATAAAACATTCGATATCCATCTCGGCCGAGGGCTCGGTGAAGGGAAAGTGCCCCGCTCGAAAGCGCGTGCGTACTTCATCCCCATACAACCGGTGCGCAAATGCGACCAGTGTCCCTTTAAGGTCGGTAAAGGTGATGCTCTTTCCGACGGCCAATCCCTCGACTTGATTGAATTGAATCTCGGACCGCGCAGTGATCTGCTCATAGCGATAACACATTCCCGGGAGAATCACGCGGATTGGCTCAGGGGCTCTTTCACGCATAACATGAATTTGCCCGGGGGAGGTATGGGTCCGCAGCAAGACATCTTGATCGGTTGTATAAAACGTATCCCATTCATCTCGCGCCGGGTGAAAGGCAGGCATATTCAGTAATTCGAAGTTGTACTCGTCGGTCTCCACCTCGCGTGAGCGATAGATCTGGAAGCCCATCGAGGCAAAGATGGCGTTGATCCTGCGCAGCATCTGATTGGAAGGATGGATGCGACCGAACGCTAATTTCCTACCTGGCAGGGTTACATCCAGCTGCTCTTCCTGCAGCTGCCGATCAAGCTGTTCTCGCCGCTGGATCTCCGCTCGCGCCTGGTACCCCGCCTCCAAGCGTGTCTTCACTTCATTAGCCCGCTTCCCTAGAGCAGGCCGCTGCTCTTTCGGCATTTCGCGGATCTTCTCTGTGATGGTGCCGAGCTCGGCCGATCGACCAAGATAACGCACTTTCCATTCCTGAAGCTTGTCGTCATTGTCTGCAGCTTCAAGATCCTTGAGCGCTTGATCCTCAATCTGATCCAATCTTTCCAGCATTTCGCCTCCTTCATGCATCCCAGCATTCGGCGTACATCCATTTAACAAAAAACCGCCCCAATAAGGGACGGGGTTTCTCCCGTGGTACCACCCTTTTTGACCTTCTGGTCCACTCAAGCCGACAGTCATGTTAACGTGACGATCGGTCCCCTGTTGATAACGGCAGGGTGCCGGCCCGAACTACCAGCCCATACAGGACGTTCCCCCGGGCGGCTCAGGAGGGAACTTCAGCGAGCCTCACTCGAGCCAGGGTTGCAGCCATGCCCCGGCCTCTCTGGCGAACTCCACTCGCCTACTTTTCTCCGTCGATGCCTTTGTTTCTCAATTATGATCTCCAATTATGCCTGATTAAGGGTCGATGTCAACCATGTTTTCTGCTCCCGCTCGGCTCGATAGCCGGGAACTTTTCGACGACGATCGGCGTCCCCAATGCAAGAGACAATAGCAGAATCGCTGGAGGGTCCAATGAAAGCGCCAACACGTACATCAATAACCATCCTGCTACTCTTTATGCTCGGAACGAGCGGGTGTGCACTCTTTCTGCCAATGAAGGCCGAGAGAGAAGGCTGGGTGGATTGGGATGGGCGCGGCGGCTGGAGCGAAGCTTCCGATGGCGGTGGAATGCCAGCCGCCGAAGAATCAGCGCTTGCCCTTTTGGCATCGGGGGATGCTCCTGCTGTGGATGAATCTAGTTCTTATGCAGCGGAAGCGGTTGTCAACCAGAACGCTCAGTTGCGAGCTGGAAGCGTGGACGACAATGCACAGTGGGATGACTACTTAAGGTATCGCCTTCAATTCCAGGAATGGGGTATCAAGGTTCATGACCTGGATGTCTCGGGGCACCATACCATTACCCTTACAAACCTGCGCGGGAGCCCGGTTTTAGGCGCTGCCGTCGAGGTCGAGGACTCCTCTGGCGCACATCTCTTCTCGGCCACCTCTGGCGCCGATGGGACGGTGTATTTTCACCCTGGCTTTTATAAGGATAGTCCTGGCGAACCATTCTTGATCTCTGCCTCAAAGGATGGGCAACAGGCGAGCATGACAATTCCACCTGAGCAATATGAACATCAACTCACCTTGGATGTCCGCAGCAGCAGCAGTCCAGTGCGATTGGATATCCATTTCCTCATCGATGCCACCGGGAGTATGAGTGACGAGATCCAGCAACTAAAGGACAATATGATCAGCGTAGCAGAACGCATCACTTCGATGTCCTCCAATCCCGATGTGCGCTATGGCATGACCATCTATCGTGATCGCGGGGATTTATTCGTCAGCCGAACGCATGACTTCACACCAGATGTCACTGTTTTCACCGACGCCTTGCGCCAGGTTAACGCTGAGGGAGGTGGAGATTATCCCGAGAGCCTTAATGAAGGTCTTCATCAGGCACTTCACTTGCCCGAATGGCGCCAGGAGGAAACCGTCAGCTTACTCTTCTTAATCGCCGATGCGCCACCACACCTCGACTACCCTCAGGATTTTGATTATGCCCAGGATGTCGTGGAAGCGGTCGAAGCCGGGATCAAGATCTTCCCGCTTGCTTCCAGTGGATTAGATGATCAAGGCGAGTATATCTTCCGACAACTTGCGCAAATCACCGGTGGTAAATTTCTGTTCCTGACTTATGGTCCAGGCGGCGCACCAGGTGATGAGACCACCCATCACGTCGATGATTACAGCGTACTCTCGCTCGATGACCTGGTTGTCCGACTCGTCGAAGAGCAGCTAGCTTTCTTGAACGGCTCCATCCAATAGCGAGGCCACTACCTAAGAAGAAAGTGAGCCCGGGAGCGAACAATGCTCTCCCGGGCTCATTTATTCCCTCACCGGCAATCCGTCCACGCGAGCCGATCCACCGGCAACAACAGCGTATAATCTTCAACAATGCGGCTACTTTCCTTTACAAACTCATCTCCAAATTATGCCCTCCCGGTGACCACATCCTGCCATACTTCCGTGAAGCAGATGTTGTCTCGTGTTGGTATACCTGCTTTCTTGCTTTTCATGCTTGGTTTGTATAGCTGCACAACCCCTCCAAATTCGCAGGCGTTTGACCCTACTGAAGATATCTCTCGTGCGCAAAGCGAAGCAGAAGGGGGTGAAGCGATCGTGTCACCTACTCCCTCTGCAACGCCAAGCGATATTCCTTTTCCCGATCAGGTTGTACTGGGACTTGAATCTCGCTGGTTATCCCCCGTCGAAGCGGCACTCTCCTCGTTGCCCGCTGATCTGCTCCCTGTAGCGGTAATACTGCAAACATGGGACCCTGCACTCGAAGAAACACGGCCGGCACAAGCAGACTTCTTGCTGCTCCCTGATGCCGATGGCATCGTCGTTACCGAGAGATCCCTGGCATTGGCCGTCCCCTGGACTTCAGAATGGGACCAGGTAACCCGCGAGGAGGCGGAAGAACTTCTGCTTGAAGAATCTCCCTTTATTGCAGCGATCGAGTGGTCCTCCTTGAAAGCCGATATGAGACCCTTGAAAATTGACGGCCT